>JBGOZA010000026.1:0-11294 GCA_041480025.1 Bathyarchaeia archaeon
CTAGACCATCATCAGTACCCTTCCTTTTGTCTAGAGATGTTCTTTTCCATTTTTCTCTTGTAGAGCTGAACAATCTCGTCAGAATCAATCTCAAGCTCAAGACAAAGCTGGAGCCAGAAGTGAAGGATGTCTATGGCTTCTTCCTTCTGCGCTTGCAGAAGATTCTCTACGGGTTTTTTCCACCATTTTCCATTTCTCTCTTTTCCCTCATTATCCCACATTTCTAATCCTTCAGCTGCGATCGCCACACCCAGTTCAGCAGGTGTGCGGTCTCCATAATTGCATTCTCTGGCAAGATTCTTCTGTAGATCCAACAATTCCTGAAGAGTATCAACCATTAGCTTCGCCTTGAAGGAGAGCGAATCTTCACATCTATTTGATTTGCTGTTGCGCAGTGCCTTTGCGGATTGAATCACTACGTACCATTTCTAGAGAGCAGTCAAGCTATGTTTAGTCTTGGCAATCCAGTCCGTTACTACATGAGAGAGTTCAGATGGTGGGACTGTTGATAGAACATGATTTCCTCCAGGGAACGACTTGAGGATTGCTTTGCTTCCGGCTTTGTCTTTCAACATCTTGGAATGAGTAGAAGGTATGGTCTCGTCTGAGTCGCCACACATAATGATGATGGAACGAGAACCTATTTGCTCCAATCGGACTAGTGCATTTGAGGCGTTGAAGTCTTCTTCGGTCAGTTGACCGAATATTCTGTTGAGTCTATCTCTCAGAGCTGGTTTGTCGGTGAACAACTGGTCTAAAGATGCGAACGGAGACATTACTATTCCTCCCAGGATCTCTTTGTTGACGCTCATAGTGGATATGGCCATCGATCCTCCTGTGCTTAGTCCGCAGATCCAGACGCGTAGACCTTGGCTCCTGAGATAGCCTGTCATGGTAGATGCGTCGATATGCCATCTGCTCAGAGATCTCTTGCCTGTCGATGGAGAGAAACCGCGCTGGTTGAAGTTCAATACATAGAACCCTGCTTCACAAAGATTGTCCAGTAGGCCACTCTGAACTTCTCTGTCACCGCCCCAACCATGGAGGTAGAGTATAGCTTCGTCGGAATCATTCGAAGGCTGCCTAAGAGTGGAGTCCAAGAAGTCTTCTTCGTTTTTCAGGTAGAAGTCCCATTTTCTCAAGTGCTATCGAGAAGAGATGCTTACGTTATGAGATAAAAAAATAGTGCATTAGGACTCCCCGCCAATAGCAAATTACACTACTCCAAGACTCTGAATTGCCAAAGGCCTTCCTCAGACCGTATTGTCGCTAGTATTCGTTTGGCATCATCTTCTCTAAGACTGAGAAAGAGTTTGCCCAGATGCTTACAGAATTTCCTTTCTTGAGCTTGTCTCCTCCAATCATCACAGTCATGCGAGATTGTTCTTTCTTTCTGGTCAATTCTTATGGTATACGTTCTCACGTCAATTCTAAGTAAACCAGGTTTGTTCTCGATGAATGATAGTTCATCATCGCGAATTCCTTTTGCCCTGTTCAGTCTTTCTTTGTCCATGAAGAGCAATAGGAGATCTTCAGTCGATGGTCCACCCTTCTCATCTTGCTTGGGCAGATACGAGGTCAGAGTTCCCCCCGCAGTAGTTATTGTCTTTTCTGGGTGAATGTGTTGTTCGGCTCTTTTCTCGGCTTCAATCTGCTTTGGAGTAGCTACTCCAAGCATATCCAAAACCTGCAGACAATTCTCTACTGCATATCCATGGAAATGGTTATTGAAGTACCCCACTGTTGTACCTGATTTCTTAGTAATCTCTCTAACCTTGTTGACCCAGGGCTTAAGTTCATTGTTGGAGTATTCATAGTTGTACCATATTCTGTTTCCTTTGCCATGCCACCTAACGTAAGCGAAATCTGTCGTAACAATTGGGTCTGATGGTAGAAGGGGCTCGTCAACTATCGTATTCGCAATCTTGTATCTCTCCAAGAGACGCCATGTTTCTTCATTCCACCAAGATTTGTGGCGGAACTCTATTGAAAAGCGAGGATTCTTTGGGAGAATCTTAAGAAAACTCTCCAATATGTCTAGGTCTTGTTTGAAGCTCGGTGGGAGTTGAATAAGAATGGCTAGTAGTTTGCCGTTCAAGCTAAGTGGCTGCATCACGTCTAGGAACTTCTCAAAATCCTCTTCAACTGGACCTTTTTGTCCCAACATCTTTTCGTGCGTGATGACTTGTGGTAGCTTGGCAGAAAAAGCAAAATCTGATCCACTGTGTCTAAGCCAGCCATAAACCATTCTTTCGTTTGGATACGCATAGAAAGTTGAGTCTATCTCAGCTGTTTGGAAAACTTGAGAGTAGTAGGTGAGCTTGGGAGTCTCTCTAGACGCGTAGAATGGACCCACCCACTCATCATAGCTCCAGCCTGAAGTGCCCAGCCTCAGATTCTCCATCATAGGTCAAATATTATTATGATGAAAGTAGTATTAGACTCTGGACTGTCTTGGTTGAGATTCTTATCGGAGCAGGGGGATGGAGCTACTTCAACGTCCCGGGCGATAGGCTTAGAGCATATGCTAGTGCCTTCAAGACCGTTGAGGTGAACTCGACTTACTATAGGATCCCACCTGTATCTGTTGTTGAGAGATGGAGGAAACGTGTTCCGGATGACTTCGAGTTCACAGTCAGATGCAATCAGGGGTTAATCTCTAGGCTTCAAAATGAGCCAGTGAGCTCGAGCCTGAGACTATATGATGAGATGAAGGAGATATGCAGCGTACTGGACGCCAAGATAATGCATATTCAAATCCCATCAGATTTCATTCTCGACAATCTAAATCTCTCAAAGATAGAGAAATTCCTCTCATTGATTGACACATCAAGACCAGGTATGGCTTGGGAAATTCGATCACCCAAGAATGAGGACAAAGATAACATACTCAGGATTCTTCAGAGGCATAACATAGTCCACTGTATTGATCTTTCAAGAGAAGCACCTTCTGCTAGTGACAACATAATCTACTCTCGCCTCTTCGGAAAAGGAGAACACAACATTTACCAATTCACCAATACTGAGCTGAAAGAGATAGATGGGAAAGTGAGAACTAGCTCAGCCTCCAAAGCTTACCTCAACTTTCACGGAACAAGAATGTACAAAGACGCTGCAAGAATCAGCATATACGAGGCCACTAGCATATTCCCGAAAGTGACAAAGGGAATAGGAATTAGCTCAGTCATAGAAGTATTGAAAGAAGATGCACAGTTTCCATCAACAACGTCTGAGTTGGCCAAGTCTCAGGGATGGAAAGTATGTGAATGGAACATTGGTCAACAACTTCATCTTTCTGAGATTCTGAGCAAAATAGAGGAGAAGAGGTTTGCCAGCATCAATGACCTCGAGTTTGAACTTAAGCATAGTATTCATTCTTCTTGAAACCCATAAAAAATAGCGCTCACTAAACCCCCCTCCCCCAGACAATACGTCACGACTCAAATAGGCTACTGAGAGGAACCATCATGATTATCGATTAGAGATGAATATTATGCGGACAGTGCCTCAGAGTCATAGCGTCTTCAGGGATAAAGAGAGGCTACTACCCGACTTCCCAATCGAAAAACACTGGAACTCGCTTCCTTACAGAGAAGAACAGGTCCAATCTCTCTGGGATATTTATAGCAGTATCCTTGACAAACCATTCGAGTCCCATCTCAGAGTGACGCAAATAATTGGACCCACAGGTACTGGGAAGAGTTGTACCGCCAGATTCTTTGGTGACGCATTTGAGAGGGAGGCTATCAAGAAGAAGATAGCGCTAAAACACATTTACATAAACTTGAAACTAGAAGGCGGTAGACGCGTCATCCTCTATCGTAACCTCTTAGGAAAAATAGAACCAAGTCTAGTCTCAGCAAGCCTCAGCAGCGAGGAGATGCTAAAGAATCTTGTCCAGCATCTTCAACGTACCAAACAACTTCTTCTACTAACAATTGATGAAATCGATTACTACGTGACTCATTTCAGAGAAGAAGGCGTCGTATATGATCTCACCCGACTAGGAGAGCTGAGTCGAAATAGCCCATCAGGGCTGGTCGGCATCATATTCCTCGCCAGAGACGACAGATTCCATGAAGCCTTAGATCCAGGCGAGTTGAGCACTCTTGGAAGACTAACCATAAGATTTTCAGCATACAAGATGAACCAAATAGCGGAAATACTTGAGAAAAGGGCTCATGAAGCACTCCACCAAGGCGCATGCTCACCAGAAATATTCGAGTTCATAGGCGATGTGACATTCAGACCACCAATAAATGGCGATATGAGATATGCACTTGATCTCCTCCTCTACGCTGGAAACCTAGCCGACAACTTGGGCAGTAAAACTATACTGCCAGAGCATGTTCGATCCGTCCACAGTGAATCAAATCATCTGATAACAGCTGAAGACATTCTCAATGTCACAGCTGAGGAGAAATTAATCCTTATGGCGATGGCTAGAACTCTACGGAACAAGAGGACACCATATGTACCCCTCAAAGAGATTAGAACCACCGTTAAAATCGTCTCTGAAGAGGTCAAATCTGAGCCAATTATGCTCGACAATATTGATGATTGTATTCAAGACCTTGCAGACAGGGGCATCGTAGATATCAAAGGAATTAACCGTATAGGCATAAACGACGTTGCCCTAGAGAGCATTGAAAAGTTTTTTGAAAGCATGACAGAGAGGGCGAAACAATGTCTTTGACCAAAAATGCAGAATACCCTCCAATTGTTGAAGCGGGTCTAGGTAGCGTGGTCAAGTTGAAGATTCTTCGACTTATGCTAAAGAGAAGAGAACATGCCTTCAGCTTTTACGAACTTGAACAGAAGATTTCGGTGAACCCAGTTAGCATTAGAGCTCATATAGCTGACCTAAAAGAGGTGGGTTGGGTGGATGAGCTTCCATACACTCCAAGAAAATATAAGGTGAACCTTAGCAACGACGCGGTAAAACAGGTCCTAGCTCTCTTTGAATCAACGAGATATGTCTAACTCGGAATCTTTATCCTTAGACAACATGTGGCGCATAGGAGAGCTGAAGTCTGATATGAGAGGAAAAGATGATTGGAAGAAGATTTTGTCAGTGCTCTGAAGTTATTGCAAACAAAAACCTATATTTCCACAGGTTGCGTAGGACTTGACAAACTTCTAGGAGAAGGTATAGAGCAGGGAAAGTTTTACCTTTTCTATGGTCAGGAAAAGAGCGGTATTGACTATCTCCTCCACCAACTTATGGAAAACGCCCTCGCTAATGATTCAGATGATAAAATCATCTACTTGAACTGCGGCAACTATCGTGAGGATAAGACCATCCTAGACATTTCAAGTCTAGTCTATTTAGCACAGACTCAAAATCTCGACCCGAATAATATCTTGGAAAGGATAATGGTCTTCTGCGCTTTCTCTGAAGAACAACAGGAACAAGTCGTCGAAGAAATTCGAAGAATCATAGAACGTGAGAATACAATCAAGCTCCTTGCCATTCATGACATGGCTAAGCTCTTCACGTCCCAAAGCATCCAAGAATCATACAAACGGATTCCATATCTCCAGAGAGCCATTTCCCGTCTATGGCAAGCATGTTCAGAAAAAGGTGTGGCGATAATCTCAAGTTGTGGATTAGCCAAGGTCAAAAAGGGTAGTTTCCCAAAGCCAGAAGGAGGAAGATATGTTTCACATCTGGTTAACAGCATAATCTATCTTGAAAAAACATCAGGTCTGGTTCAGGCCTATCAGGCATATCTTCTGAAACATTCTGCTCTTCCTCCTAGAAGAACTCTATTTGGTATTGAAAATGAGAAGGGCACGGGCAGAGTAACCATACCCTCGAAGATGAAGCTTGAACAAAAACTTGAGTCGCTGAAGAATTATAGACATGCTTTGATAGACGTTGAAGAACAAGCAGCATACGATGTTCTTATGAACGCCTGCAAATATGAACAGAAGGCAATTGCAAACTCGGAGATTCCAAGTCCGCTTGAGGCTATGTTGCTGACTGGACTAATTTATGGTATAAATCGTTTCACGCATCTTGAAAATAATATGCAATACATTACGAAAAACCTGGAGAACAGAACTCTCGGAACAAAATAGTCGAGCGCCAATGGACCATTATATATTCATATTCTTGACAAACGTTTGATCCGATATCATGTATGAGATTCGAACAGAACTAGCACAGAACCATTTCATTCAACTTCAAACTCAGGTTCCATCATAGTATACATTGAAAGGCCAGCCTGTCTGTTATGCGGGAACAGATCAAACACAACTCTTCTCAGACTCATATCTCTTGCACTAAAAGGCATAGATTTCCGTTGAAGAAGTGTTGCAACGCTTTTCGTCAATACCACTTCCAACGTATCTGCCTTGACTCTAAGATGGTCTCTGTTCCAGTCTGTGTTGAATGATAGATCCAGCCCTCCTTCAGGAGTCCTATGCAATTCGGGCCGGAATCCTTCTGCCCTAAGCAATACATTAGCTTCCTCAAAACTGAGAGGGCCATATCTGAATCGCACATAGTGATATGGGCTTCTCATAATCGGCCGCCTGACATGACAGTATTCTAGACTGCGACGGCCTCTATTGACCACCACTTATTTGGACGTTCCTAAGTTGAAACAAGGGGAACTGATAAGGCAACAGAAATATCCAAGATATCGTTAATTCGATGAGAGAACACATTCTGCAGAACAATGCATGGTTGAGCACGTTGAAGACTCTATCCGATGACAAGAAGAGAAAACTGGTTGTAGTGAAAATAGGCACAAACAGTCTGACTCATGAAGACGGTAGACTGGACCTATCAGAGGTTAGGAGACTCGTCGATCAAGTCGCTGAGGCAACTAGAAAAGGGTTCAGAGTTATTCTGGTATCATCTGGAGCTGTAGCTTCAGGAATGGCTGAACTCGACGTTAAGTTCAATCCCAGCGACATCGTTTTCAAGCAAGCATGTGCTGCAGTGGGACAGAGCATCCTCATGGCGCACTACCGAGGACTCTTCAAAGAACATGGGTTGAAAGTTGCTCAGATTCTTCTGACAAAAGAGGACTTATCAAACAGAACTGCTTACCTCCACACGTACAACGTCTTATACAGACTACTACAACTAGATGTCGTCCCAATCATAAACGAAAATGATGTCACTTCAATCGACGAATTGAGACCTAACACAAAAGGATATGAAGCAAACTTTAGTGACAACGACATTCTATCTGTCTTGATAGCGAATGCAGTTCGAGCTGACTTAATTGTTCTACTTTCTAATGTGGATGGCCTTTATGATAGGAATCCTAAGGAACCTGAGGCTAAACTTGTTCCAACAGTTGAGAAGATCACTCCTGAACTCAAGAAAGCTGTCAGCGGAAAAAGCCCGCTTGGAAGAGGCGGAATGAGAACCAAGATTCAAGCAGCAGAAATTGCCACAAGAAGCGGTATTCCAGTAGTAATCGGCAACAGTTTCAGCCAAAGAATCTTGTTGGACTTGCTTGAAAACAAGCCTGTTGGAACCAGGTTCACGGTCGTTGACAAAATGCCAGGACTAAAGGCGTGGATTGCATACGGAGCATCATCAAAAGGACAGATAGCTGTCAATGAAGGCGCCGAGGAAGCAATTGTGAATGGTTCAAGCCTACTACCAATTGGAATAGAAGATATCTCAGGATCATTCGATACAGGTGACGTTGTAAGTCTTGTCGACAAGAATGGAAAGAAATTTGGACGAGGAATTACTAATTATTCGAGCGATGAGATAAAAGCAATCAAAGGAATGCAGACAACACAGGTCATGAAGATACTGGGTTGTATGAGACAGAAAGAAGTGGTTTCTAGGAAACATTTCCATCTATTTGAGGAAAAACGAGAATGACAATGATCGAAATCGGAAAAAAGGCCAAACAGGCATCTCTTGAACTCGCTAGACTCTCAACCGAAGTCAAGAATAATGCTTTGCTGGCAATGGCCAAGGCTCTTGAAGAAAACTCGGGAGGAATACTAGCAGCGAATAAGAAGGATGTTGAATCTGCCGAGACAAAAGGAGTCAAAGCAGCTCTGATTGATAGACTAGTCCTAGACAAGTCTCGAATAGCGAGGATGGCTAGCAGTATCAGAGAAGTATCACAACTTCCGGATCCTGTTGGCCAGATTGTGAAGACTTGGATTAGACCCAATGGGCTCATTATTGGCCAGATCCGTGTTCCACTTGGTGTCGTCGGGATAATCTACGAGTCCAGACCAGACGTTACCTCAGACGCATCTGCGATCTGCATAAAATCCGGCAACGCTGTAATTCTCCGAGGAGGATCTGATGCAATCAACACTAACATAGCCATCGGCAGAATCCTGAAGGAGGCATCTGAATCAAAAGGAGTCCCAGCTGGATCCATTCAAGTCGTTGAAACCGTAGACAGAAGTGCAGCTAGAGAACTCATGACAATGAGAGAATATGTTGATGTCCTAATTCCCAGAGGAGGAGCCGAATTAATAAAAACGGTAGTCGAAAACTCACATGTTCCCGTCATTGAGACAGGGATAGGGAATTGCCACATCTATGTTGAACAGGATGCTGACTTGGATTCAGCAGTCAGAATAGTTCTCAACGCTAAGTGTCAAAGACCTGGAACCTGCAATGCTGCAGAAAAACTCCTAGTTCATAAGAAGATTGCGGAGAGTTTCCTTCCGAGAATGATCAAGGAACTCCAAGCATCCGGAGTTGAAGTCAGAGGATGTGCCAGGACAAAGAGAATCGTCCCAAGCGTCAAGACGGCCATTGAGAAAGACTGGTATGAGGAATACCTAGACCTGATTATCGGAATCAAAATCGTAGATGACCTGAATGATGCAATCAATCACATTAACAAGTATGGAAGCAAACACTCTGACGCAATCTTAACATCAGATTTCAAGAAAGCACTTTCATTCATCAACGGGGTCGATTCAGCCGCAGTCTACTGGAATGCGTCAACACGTTTTACAGATGGAAATCAATACGGGCTAGGAACAGAGATAGGAATCAGCACACAAAAAATCCATGCACGCGGACCGATGAGCGTTGAACATCTTACTTCAACAAAATACTTCATACTAGGAAATGGACAGATAAGAGAATGAATTTATTAGCGTGCGCGCATTCATCTCAAAAGTGAGAATGTAATGGAAAGAGAATTGCTCGATATTGAGAAAACTGCAATAGAATTAGTAATGAACGATGATATTGCAAAGAAGAGACAGCTGGCCAGAAAGATCTCTAACGTTGCTTCAAGAAAAGGGATCTATCCTTCTAGCATCTATTCTCTTTACAAAGCTCTTGGCAAGGGCAAATTCAGCGGTTTCACGGTTCCAGCAATTAATCTAAGAAGCATGACATACGATCTAGCTCGTTCGATCTTTAGGGTCGCGAAGAGAAATAATTCAGGTGCCTTTGTCTTTGAGATCGCTAGGTCTGAGATTGGTTATACTAATCAATCACCTATTGAATTCGCGAGCATGGTTCTTGCAGCAGCTGTAATGGAAGACTATCTTGGTCCAGTCTTCATCCAGGGAGACCATTTTCAAGTGAATGCTGTTCAGTACAAGGAGAATTCTACTAAGGAAATCAAGGGTTTAGAGGCTTTAATAGAAGATGCAATAGGTTCAGGTTTCTATAATATAGACATAGACTCATCAACACTTGTTGATATCTCCAAACCAGACTTGAAGGAACAGCAACTTCTCAACTATGGAGTCTGCGCAAGACTCACAGAGTTTATCCGTCGAATAGAGCCGAAAGGTGTTACAGTTTCAGTGGGTGGAGAGATTGGCGAGATTGGACATCAGAATTCGACCCCTGAAGACTTACGCGCATTCATGGAAGGCCTCAGAAACACACTAGACAATGATTTAGCGGGAGTAAGTAAAATCTCGGTTCAGACAGGGACAACTCATGGAGGAGTTGTTCTTCCAGACGGTTCAATAGCACAAATAGATCTTGATTTCAACACCCTCAGCAAGCTTTCCGAGATCGCACGTAAGGAATATGGGTTGGCTGGTGCTGTACAACATGGAGCATCAACTCTTCCATCTCAAGCGTTCCATAAATTTGTTGAATGCGGAACTGCTGAAGTCCATCTGGCTACAGAGTTCCAGAATATGATCTATGAATCTGAGCATTTCCCTCTTAATCTTAAGAAGAGTATCTACAAATGGTTGAAAGTCAACGCAGCAAACGAAGCTAAGAAAGATGAGACTGAGGAACAGTTCTTTTACAAAACGCGGAAGAAGGCATTGGGACCATTCAAGAAGGAAATTGTGAATCTACCTCAACAGACACGTGACATGATTGCAGTCGAGATTGAAAGAAAATTCGACTTTCTATTTAAGCAACTCAATGTTGTGAACACAATTGACTCCGTAAAAAAGTATGTTAGCGCTCCATCCAGCTAAAGAAGAGCGTTTGCATGCGCGCGCAAGAAGCCATGTAATAGAGGTACAGGTCTCCAGCAGCATCATAGCCAACTAGAAGAGTATGAAAAATAGAGAAGAATCGGCCTGAACTACTAGTGACTCTATTCTTCTCTCTCTATCTTATAGAAGACCGGCCTCATTCCATCTGTGCAGCAAGTGTATATGAGATTCCCAGGTTCTACAAAGAATCTACCGTCAAAACTAAGATGAACCACCTCTTTGAAAATATCATGCCAAGCCCAGCTACAAGGCCAATTCTTTGGAATGTTTACGCCTTCTGTATAATATACATCTCCAACTTTGAATTTTGGACAAACATCTTCGAGCGAAGATACAGGAGCATCTTTTCCCCACAGCTCCTTGGTTCCTAGCGTCTTCATCACTGTTATCTTTACATTACTCCTTTTTGCAATTCCTTTGACATTGACCTTCGACATTTCTGATTATCTCAATCATAACGCGTTCTCAAGATGATATATGCTTAACGCGTTCAATGTTTTCCATCATGTTAGTGCAGGGTCAGAGAAGAGTTGTTCAGAAAACGATTGGAATACAAGAGTCTGTATCGGTGGAAGAGCAAGGCATACAAGAGAAGATCACTCATCTGTTTAGAAAGTCGAGTATTCTCAAGGAGGCTGGATCAGTCAATGACTGTAATTGAAGTCCCGGCCTCTCTGAATCGGATTGGGGAGACTTCCGAGTGGAACATGGATGGAGGATGCAAGAGTTGGTGAATTCGACCAAGGTTGCAGTGGCTAGAGGACTTTCACGTCGTAATACGACGATTAAGGCACTTGAACTCCTAGACGAAGAAATCGGGCATGATATCGACTCAAAGAGTTCTTGCACAATTCTGATAAAAC
>JBGOZA010000027.1:0-11229 GCA_041480025.1 Bathyarchaeia archaeon
AAAGGTATGTCCAAGCAAGAGTGTTAACGAAAGCGTGCTCCAATCAACAATAGTGCAATAGTGACAGGACTGGAAGCGCGCGTTTGGCTAATCCTTAAGAAGACTCACCTTGTGAACTAAGAATGAAGAAACAATGTCTCACCGTGTACTCTTTGGCACGAATGGAATTCGAGGGATAGTCAATCAGGATCTCACACCTGATTTCGCGGCCAAAGTTGGCGCCGCGATTGGAACATACTTCGGCAAAAGCAACATACTGATAGGTTATGACGCCCGAACAAGCAACGTTCTCCTAAGCCGCGCCATAGCGGCCGGAGTCATGTCCTGTGGCTGCAACGTTCACGATGCAGGATTGGCTCCCACTCCAGCTATCCAGTATGGGGTGAAGAACCTCGGAATGGACGGGGGGATAATCATCACTGCGAGCCATAATCCCCCGGAGTATAATGGGATAAAAGTGGTTGCTAAGGACGGGGTAGAGATAGTCAGATCAGAGGAAGAGAGAATCGAAAATATCTTCTTCAACGAAGAACTGGCTCGGACTACTTGGAGTGATGTTGGGACTCTGCAGACAATTTCCGGAGTCTTAGATGCATACAAGGAGGCGGTGAAGACCCATATTGAAGTCGAAGAAATCCGCAAATGCCACTTCAAAGTTGTAGTTGACCCCGCCAACAGTGTCGGTTCCCTCGTCACACCTAGCCTCCTTCGCGAGTTGGGATGCAGAGTTACGACGATTAACGCCGACCTAGATGGACATTTTCCTGGAAGGATTCCGGAACCTAGACCGGATACTCTGACGAACCTTTCTGCTGTAGTGAAATCTATCGACTCCGATCTAGGAATCGCCCACGATGGGGATGCCGACCGATGTGTATTCGTAGATGAGACGGGTGAGGTTGTGTTGGGAGACAAGACAGGAGCCATCATAATCGATTGGGTTCTCCAGAAACACCCTTCAGCTGTAGTTGTCACTCCCATAAGCTCCTCGAAGATGGTTGAGGATATTGTGAAGAGACGCGGAGGGAAGGTTGAGTGGACTGAAGTGGGCTCTACCGTAGTATCGAGGCGGATGTTAGAAGTAGGGTCGGTAATCAGCATGGAGGACAATGGTGGCATCTTTTATGGTCCGCACCAGTCTGTCAGGGACGGAGCCATGTCCGCTGCCCTAATGCTAAACGTTTTGGCTGAAAGCGGAAAGCCTCTTTCCAAGCTAGTAGAGGAATTACCCAAGTACAGCATCGTCAAAGAGAGAGTCGAGGTTCCCAACGAGAAGAAACAACAAATTCTACAAAGAATTCTAGAAAAGACAAAAGACCTCAAACGCCTAACTATGGACGGGGTGAAAGTCAGCTTCGACGACGCAACAGTCCTAATTCGTCCTTCAGGGACTGAAGCCATCTATCGAGTTTTCGTCGAGGCAAACGATGACAAGCGGGCGCGCGAACTTGCTGATTGGGGAATTCAACTAGTCAGGGAAAGCATGTAAGCCGCAGGAGGTAGTCACTGATGCTCGTCTGGCTTGACATCCTCACCCCGAAACAACTCCTGCTGTTGAACGAAATAGGCAAACATCTGGAGAAGAAAGGCTACCAAGTACTCTACACTACTCGCCAATACCGGGAGGTCGATGACCTCGTCAAACTCCAGGGAGTGAAGGCCGTTGTTGTAGGCGAGTATGGAGGGGGTTCACTTGAAGGAAAGTTGGCGGCTAGTGCTCATCGCATAGAGGAACTTTCTCACATCATAGGCAGCGCTAAACCTGCCTTGTCACTTGCCTTCGCCTCACCTGATGCTGCGCGTGTAGCTTTCGGCCTAGGCATACCTCACTACACCATCAACGACTCTCCCCACTCGATACCTGTTGCTAGGCTGACGATACCGTTGGCTGAGAAGCTCTTTGCACCCGCGGTCATACCAAAGAAGACCTGGATTGGTTTGGGAGCTAAACGGGAGCAGATAATCCAATACAATGGGCTAGACCCTGTAGCTTGGCTCAGACACCACAAGCCGAATCCGGCGATTCTGAATGAGCTAGGTTTGGACTCTTCCCGCCCGATCGTTGTTTTCAGGGCTGAGGAAGCCTTCGCGGCCTATCTAATAGGCAAAGTCACGGCGCAGTCCGTGACGGTCCCCATAATGAATGACCTGATAAGATCGCATGCAAACGAGGCCCAAATAGTCGTGTTGGCAAGGTACCCTGAGCAAGTGTCAGCTATTCGATCTGCCCTGCCCAAGGAAGCGATCGTCCCAAGCAAGGCCGTAGACGGCGCAAGTCTCCTATCCTTCACTTCACTCTTCGTCGGAGCGGGTGGAACAATGACGGCAGAAGCGGCGCTACTAGGGGTTCCGGCGATATCCTGCTATCCCGGAGAACCCACAATAGTTGAGAAATACCTAGTCCGTGAAAGACTGATCCAGAGGATTTGTGAACCGAAGCGCGCCGCTAAGAGAGTGAGACAGATACTCGGAGACCTTTCCAAAGAACTGACGTGCCAAAGGGAGAGGGCAAGGCTCCTCATGAATTCTATGGAAGACCCTGTTGACATTGTTGTCAGACAAGTGGAAGATGCTTTTCCACCGGTTTTCAGATAGCAGAAAGGCATAGAAGATTTGTCTCGTCTTCCCAAGATGGATGATGGTCAGCGTTGACTCAGGATTTCCTGTGCTATTCTCTTCCCCATCTCGCTGCACTTGGCGGGGGTTACTCCTTGGGGTGCAATATCATAGGTCATGACCTTCCCTTCTCTGAGCACGGATTCTACTGCCTTCTGGATTCTATCGGCAGCTTCTGTTGAGCCGAGCCACTCCACCATCATCTTGGCCGCAAGAATAGTCGCTACCGGGTTGACTTTGTCAAGTCCCTCATACTTAGGCGCAGAGCCGTGGACTGGTTCGAACATGCCATAGTCCTCGCCAATATTAGCGCCTGGTGCTACGCCAAGTCCACCCACAGTCTGAGCTGCCTCATCAGATATTACGTCGCCGAATAGGTTCGTCGTCACTATGACATCATATCTCTCAGGATTCTTGATGAGGTTCATAGCGATGGCGTCGATTCTAGCCTCACTGGTTTCGACATATGGGAACTCCTTCGCAACCTTCAAGACCGAATCCTTGAAGATTGCCTCAGTCACTTTGAGGATGTTACCCTTGTGCACGTATGTCAGCTGTTTCCGTCGCTTCATAGCCATCTTGAAGGCGTAGCGAGCGATACGTTCACACGCTGGCCGAGTGATCAATCGGACTGCGACAGCTGCGTCCGGTCCGGTCATGAATTCTATTCCTGAGTACAAACCCTCCGTGTTCTCACGCACTATTAGAAGGTCTATGTCAGGTTTCAGGGATGGAACATTTGGCAGTACTCTGACGGGTCTCAGATTCGCGTATAGATCGAACATATTCCGTATCTGAACGACAGCGCTCTTCGGGGAACCGGGCTCCTCTGGTGTGGTCACAGGCCCCTTGAGGCAACAATCGCATTTCTTAAGAATCTCCTTGGTCTCGTCGGGGAGGCTTTGTCCCGTCTTGGCGATACTGCGCAGTCCAGCCTCAGCGAATACATACTCGATTTGCAGTCCCTTTACTACATCCTGCACGGCGTCTAGGACGGGTATTGTTGCGTTAATCACGTCTGGGCCTATTCCGTCACCAGATATGATGCAGACTTTTGCCAACCGGTTAATGCTCACACTCACAAGTGGACACCTCAATATGAGACAGATCTGCTATTCGTACTCGGCATGATTTATTACAGTTTTGGTGAAGAATGTCTATGAGGAGTGTGTTATGGAAGTCGACCCGCCACCTGAGGAAATTATGTCAACAACGATTATCCATCAAGGGAAAGTGCTCAGATTCGATAAATTGGCTGTGAAATTGCCATCGGGAAGAATTTATGCTCGTGAAATAGTAGAGCATCCTGGCGCAGTGACACTGATTCCCATCATTGGCGATAAGGTCGTCCTTGTCCGCCAATTCCGATTATCAGCCGGAAAAGTCATTTACGAACTCCCTGCTGGAACGATTTCTTCGGGTGAAAGCCCTGAGGCCTGCGCTGAAAGAGAGATTGCCGAAGAGACTGGCTATAGGGCAGGTGAACTGAAAAAGGTCTTCCAATGCTACCTGGCACCTGGGTACAGTACGGAACTCATGCACTTCTACCTTGCCACAGGTTTAGTGACTGGGAAACAGAATCTCGATGAAGACGAAGTAATCAGAGTCTGTCCTACACAGTTGAAGGATGCGTTGGACATTGTAAAACGGAATGAGATAATCGATGCCAAAACAACTGTCGGCCTGCTTCTCTATGAGGAATTCGGAAGAAGTCTCTAATCAACTGTTCACAACGTCTTATCATACCAACCGAGCACGGAGACTTCAAGACTCAACCGGCAACATGGGCCTTAAATATCTTCGACGCGATTGAATGACAAGCCATGAGTAACGTGGATCTTCTGAGAAAGGTATTCGACATTACTGAAGCCAATAATGGTTGGAGAAGAAGGGAATGCATCAACCTCATAGCTTCTGAATCAGTGCTTTCTCCGCTAGCTGAGAGATTCTTCACATCGGATTTTGAAGGAAGATACAATGAGCATGATGTTGAGGCACATTACCAAGGAACCAAGTACTCGACTCAGATTGAACAGTTCTGCAATGACCTGTTCGAAAAGAAGTTCAACACCGGTTTCGTCGACACGCGACCAATATCTGGTGGAATAGCGAATCTGATAACGTACACCGCTTTCACCGAACCCGGTGACACCTTCATCGCCTTAGGAATTCCTAATGGGGCTCACGTATCCTCAACAAGATGGGGACTCGCCGGCGTGCACGGACTTAAAGACGTTAGCATGGTCTTCGACAAGGATAAGATGAACATCGACGTTGATGCGACAATCAAAGTGATTAAGAATACGAATCCCAAGCTTCTGATGTTCGGAGGTTCAATGTTCCTGTTCCCGGAGCCTGTAAGGGAAATCAAAGATTCAATTGACCCGAACACGAAGATAGTCTACGATGCCGCTCACGTGTTTGGACTAGTCTACAATGACAGATTTCAGCAACCCTTGGAAGAAGGCGCTGACATACTGGATTCCTCGACCCACAAGACGTTTCAAGGACCACAGGGCGGAATCATAATTGCCAGACAAGGATTCCCCGAAGACGATTGGAAAAGAATACAGAAAGCCATTTTTCCAGGGATACTGTCCAGCCATCATATTCATCGTCTACCTTCCCTAGCAATCACCGCCTTAGAGATGAATGAGTTTGGGAAAGACTACGCTGATCAGACAATAAATAACGCAAAGACCCTTGCCGAGACGTTGTATGAGAAAGGATTCAACGCACTGTGCCCGGATTTGGGTTTCACCAAAAGTCATCAGGTCATAGTGGACGTTAAGAATCTTGGCGGAGGGAAGAATGTTGCAGAGAAACTTGAGGAGAACAACATTATCTGCAATAAGATATCGTTGCCATCTGATTCTCCCCGAGATGCAACGCGAAATCCTTCAGGCATAAGATTAGGAACACAAGAAATGACGAGATGGGGAATGAAGAAATCCGAAATGGTCGAAATATCCCATCTTATAGCGAGAGCATTGCTAGACGAGAAGAGCGTCAAGGAAGAGGTCGCAGAGCTTAAGAAGCATTTTGACGAGATTCAATACTGTTTCAAAGAAGAGCAGTTTTTCAAGAATACTTGAGTGCAATCTGAGACCAAACGCGCAGCTCAGGGTATGTGGCTATTCTTTGTCCTTCTCTTCACAGATTTTGTCGGGATGGGAACGCTAGAATTATGACATTGCTGTTATGCTTCATTTTTGGCTAGCCTTTTGCCACGGTAGTCTCCCATTCAATTTGTAGTAGGCCACCAACCCGTCGGCCTCAAGCATGTCCAGCAGGAATGCCGGCATGGGTTTGATCGGGTAGGTCTTGTTCATTCGAACGTTCTTTATCGAACCCTTCTTAAGGTCGATCTCCAGTTTGTCACCAGGCTTTAGGTCTTCAACTGCTTGCCCGTTCTCTATTACTGGAAGCCCAAGGTTGAGAGCGTTACGGTAGAAGATCCTTGCAAAGGATTTGGCTACTACCGCTTTTATCCCGAGTCCGACAAGCGCCAGAGGAGCTTGCTCTCTGCTTGAGCCGCAGCCGAAGTTCTCTCCGCCAACTACGACGTCTCCCTCTTTAGCCTTCTTGCTGAAGTCTGGATCGGCACCTTCTAGAGCATGTTTGGCAAGTTCCTTTGCATCCGTTGTCTTGAACTTGTATTTTCCTGGTATGATTAGATCGGTGCTTATGTTGTCTCCGAAGAAGTGTAAATTCCTAGATACTAATCTCTCAACCATTCTAGACACCTCTAGGATCAGTTATGGCTCCTGTCAACGCTGAAGCCGTCACAGTAGCAGGGGATGCCAGGTAAATCTTGCTGTCTCGACTTCCCATGCGCCCGACGAAGTTCCTGTTTGTCGTTGAAATCGCAATCTCACCAGAAGACAGAATTCCTTGGTGGAGACCACAACACGGTCCGCAGCCGGGGTTGCATACAGTGGCACCTGCCTTGACTAGGGTCTCAATGAAGCCTTCACTGAGTGCTTCTAGATAGACGGTTTCAGAAGCTGGGATGACAAGGAATCTCACGCCTTCAGCAACCTTCTTCCCTTTAATCATTCTGGCAGCTATCTCCAAATCACTCAAGCGCCCGTTGGTACATGACCCCAAGACGGCTTGGTCAATTTCCACGTTACCGATTTCGCTAACCGGCTTCACATTATCAACCATATTTGGGCATGCAACTTGAGGTTCAAGTTTACTAACATCGATTTCATTGACACAAGCGAAAATTGCATCGTCATCGCTGACGTAGTCTTCACCTTTTCTTTTGCTGCCAAGAAACTTGAAGGTTTCCTCATCAGTTGCTGTTATTCCATTCTTTGCTCCCATTTCCACCGCCATGTTGCAGATTGTTAATCGCCCATCAACCGCCATTTCCTTTATGACTGATCCGGCGAATTCAACTGATTTGTAGGTTGCACCATCTGCTCCTGTCTTACCAATGAGATAGAGGATGATGTCTTTCGGGGCAACCATCCGCGGAAGACTGCCTTCCAAGACGAACTTCATGGTTTCTGGGACACGGAACCATAGTTTACCGCTCAGAAATATCGCTGCTACATCCGACGAACCCAATCCGGTTGAAAACGCGCCTAGAGCACCGTATGTGCACGTGTGGCTGTCGGCTCCTCCGATGACGTACCCTGGACGAACATACCCTTGTTCAGGCATTAGTTGATGACATACGCCTTCACCCACATCGTAGAGTTTGATTCCCTGCTCCTTGGCGAAGCTTCTCATTAATTGGTGAAGCGTACTCAGCTCTTCTGAGTCACTTGGTGCATCATGATCAATGAATAGGATCACTCTTTTCTTGTTCCAGACTTTCTTTGCACCAAAATCTCTGAAGGCCTCTATTGCCAAAGGTGCTGTTCCATCATGAGCCATAATATAATCTACATCGGCAACAACTATGTCTCCCGCCTCAGCCTTTCCATGACTTGCTTTCGAAAGGATTTTCTCGACAATGGTTTGACCCAATAGCTCGAACCCACCTAAAATCTAGGCTTATTTTGTCCATGTTCAGGTCATTTAAGTGTTCTCTTGTCCTCATACGATTCTAAGTGCAGCGTCCTAGAAACCCTAATTCTGTCCAATATGTATGTAAACATCAGAGTCGTGAATAGAGCTCGAAATTCTCTGGACTAGAGTTCCAAGAGAAGTTTTTGCAGTCATCTGTTGGATAAGCTAAAGGTTAATTAGCTGGTCTAGACGTCACTAGGCACTGCTACGGAAGTCAGTTTCATGCCAAGATTCAAGACTACATCAGAAATACTCGGTATATCCAAGAATAAAGAGTACATTAGGAACGCCGGTATAATAGCTCATGTAGATCATGGCAAGACTACCCTCAGTGATTCACTTCTAGCGTCAGCGGGGTTGCTCAGCCCCGGAATGGCTGGAACCGCCCTAGCACTAGACTACCTTGAAGAAGAACAGAAGCGGCAAATGACAATCAAAGCCGCAAACATAAGTCTGTATCATGAGCGAGATACAGGCAGCTTCTTGATTAACCTTATCGATACACCTGGCCACGTCGATTTCTCAGGACGTGTCACACGAAGCCTCCGGGCAATCGATGGTGCGGTTGTTGTTATAGATGCTGTAGAAGAAGTGATGGTTCAAACTGAAACAGTCACTCGTCAAGCCCTGGAGGAGAGGGTTCGCCCTGTACTCTATGTAAATAAGATGGACCGCCTAATCAAGGAACTTCGCCTCAAACCCGACCAGATACAAGTTAAACTATCGAGGATAATTAGCGATTTCAACAGACTCATAGAAATGTATGCGGAACCAGAATTCAAGGAAAAATGGCAGGTAAGTCCAGCTGCAGGAACGCTAGCCTTCGGTTCTGCCAAAGACCGATGGGGTTTAACCCTCGGTATGGTCCAAGAGAAAGGAATTAACTTTGCAAATATTGTGGATGCCTACCAGAATAACACAGTAGATGAACTTTCAAAGGAGGCTCCTCTTCCTTCAGCAATCCTGAACATGATTACTGATCATATGCCCAACCCGATAGAAGCTCAAAAGTATCGTGTACCTAAAGTCTGGCATGGAGATCTCAATAGCGATGTCGGGAAAGCCATGGTTAATTGTGACCCTGATGGACCAGTCGTCATGAGTGTAATCCAAGTCAATGTGGATAAACAGGCAGGGGTTGTAGCCACTGGGCGATTATTCTCGGGTACTCTACATGACGGTGATCCCGCCTACTTGGTAAACGCTCATTCACATGGTAGAGTCCAACAAGTAGCTATCTACATGGGGGCATTCAGAGAGATCGTTGGAGAACTCTCCTCAGGTAATATCCCCGCTTTGCTAGGCTTGTCATCTGCAAGAGCAGGAGAGACTATAGCTACTAAAGTAGAAACCTACCCGTTCGAGGCAGCGAAATATGTCACTGAGCCAGTTGTCACAATGGCAATTGAGCCAAAGTACAGTCGAGACCTGCCAAAACTAGTCACTGTACTCAGAAATCTCTCGATAGAAGATCCTACGCTGATAACAAAGATCAATGAGGAGACAGGTGAATATCTGATAAGCGGTATGGGTCAGCTTCACCTTGAGATTGCTAAAACTTGGATCGATAAGACTGGAATCGAGACCACAACCTCCAATCCAATAGTCATATACAGAGAATCTATTCGTGGCTCCGCTGGACCCTATGAAGTCCGCTCGCCAAACAGGCACAACCGTTTACGCATGTCAGTTCAACCCTTGTCATCTGAACTAATTGAGATGATAAAAGTCGGCAAGATCCGAGACAGCATGGATGATAGAGAAAGATCAAAGCTTCTCAGAGAACAAGGATGGGAGACTGAAGAGTCCAGAGGCGTGTGGATAGTTGACGAAAGGAGCAACATATTCACGGAAGTAACGAAAGGTGTTCAACACCTCGATCAGGTCAAAGGCTCAATCACTATCGGCTTCACATCCTCGATGGAAAGTGGCCCACTTGCAGGAGAACCTGTTAGAGGAGTCAAAGTCAGGCTCGAAGATGCTTCAGTCCACGAAGACCCAGTACATTATGGTCCAGGGCAAATAATACCCGCAACACGCGCCGGTATCTTCGCGGCTATTATGAGTGCAAATCCGGCGTTACTTGAACCATTGCTTAAGATCAGTGTTAAGCTTCCTGTAGAACAAGTCGGTACGATTACCAGTGTAATAGCCCAAAAACGAGGACGAGTTCTCTCCATCGATCAGAAGGACTATATAACATTCGTGAATGGAGAAATACCTGCATCAGAAGCATCTGATTTGAGCGAGGTTGTTCGCGGAGCTACTGGTGGCCGAGCCTTCTGGGGCACAGAGTTTAGCCGCTGGGATCTTATACCCGCAAATCTTCAAGGTCCTATTGTGGAAGCAATTCGTAAAAGGAAAGGAATGAGTCCGCAACCTCCTAAACCACAAGACCTACTTCGATAGCAAAGACATAAGTCAGCTACCCTGTCAGACTGAACAGCAAGCGGCTGTGGTCTAGCCTGGTCTAGGACAGGAGCTTCCCAAGCTTCTAACCCGGATTCAAATTCCGGCAGCCGCACCTTTTTTGGGGGTTTCTAACGCACTACTGAAAAGTATCCTGCATGAAGTTCCTGACTGATAGTGCGCGCGCGCTAGATTGGCGATGAACAGAAGATTCTGAAAACGACGGAGCGAGTTGCTGCGATGGAATGTTTATCTCTGGAAGAACGTAGAAGAGCATCGTTGTGCTAGACTTGGGTGTTAAGAGAGAGCGCCGATTTAATGTGAGACTTTCTCAGGATGAGATGTGCCAGCTCGACAGTCTTTTCATAAATCTGGAGATTCCAATGTACAGTGATGAAGCTGGCAGGAATCTATCTCAATCGGAAAGATTTAGAATGTTGCTCGACGTCTTGGCGCCGAAGATGGACTACTGGCACTGGCTTAAGTGGAGTAGAGTCACCCTCAGAGAAGATGGGGTTCTAAGATTTACCAGGCGTTATGAACTCTCTCCAGACGATGACTCCAAATACTCCAATTATGGCGAAAATGGCTAATAAAGATGGTTGCTAGGTCTTGTTCTCAGCCAGATCCCCTATTCAACGGTATCGCACCGTATAATCAAAAGAATGGTGGACTAATTGACCGCGAACATCCTTTCAAGGCAAACCCTAGCTTTAGCCGCGACCGCTGGCGGAACGACGCGCGCGCTACTCGGTGGTTTTCGTCTCTGAGGGCAAGATAGACATCTTAGATATTCTTCTTCATGTTAGGGCACATGGCTCCTTCATAGGCTGGAAAGAACTGTTTTCTAGGATTATCTTTTCGGAGTCGGTGAAGAATCCCAACTTCTGTCCCAATAATCATGCTTCTGGCTGGAGACTGAGCAGCATAACGGCGCGCGCTGCCGCAGAAGTCTGAGATCTCTTGAGCTTCGGACCGACATTCTGGATGCGACAGAACCAGTGCTCCTGGATGTTCTTCTTTTGCCAATAGTACATCTTCCCTAAGAATCATTGAATGAGTCGGGCAGAATCCGTGATCTGGAACTGGAATTATGGTTTTTCCCGTTTTCTTCTATACAAATCTGGCTAGGTCATAATCGGGATCGAAAAGGATTGTATCATCGTCAAATGATTTCAC
>JBGOZA010000028.1:0-10821 GCA_041480025.1 Bathyarchaeia archaeon
AGAGCGGTGCAGATGTGCCTTTCCTTCGTGCCTTCAGCCGGTCTTTAAAAAGTTCCCGCCTTATTCAAGATAGGCACCCTTGTCTGCACTCACAGCATACTTGGCAAAGAGAGCTAAATAGCCCTTGGTAATCTTCGGCTTTGGCGGTGTCCAAGCTGCCAGCCTTTCTTTAATCTCCGCATCGCTCAATTCTACATTTACCGAACGGGCAGGGATATCAATCTCGATAATGTCTTCTTCTTTGACTATTGCTATTGGACCTCCATCAGCAGCTTCTGGAGATATGTGACCGACGCAAAGGCCTTGACTTCCACCGGAGAATCTTCCATCAGTAATTAGAGCAACAGAATCTAAAAGACCCATTCCAGCAACTGCGCCCGTGACAGAAAGCATCTCCCGCATGCCTGGCCCACCCCTTGGCCCCTCATATCTGATGACGATTACGTCTCCTTTCTTGATTCTTCCTTCCATAACAGCCTTCATTGCCATCTCCTCAGAGTCGAAAACTCTTGCATGACCATGGAAGATCTGGATTCCCGCTGGGACGGCAGCAGTCTTCAAGACCGCTCCCTGAGGAGCGAGATTCCCTCTAAGGATGGCTAGACCCCCTTCTCTGTGAACTGGATCAGAAAGAGGTCTTATGATTTGTCTGTCCCGGATTTCCGCGTTCAGAATGTTCTCTGCAACGTTCTTGCCAGTGATGGTCAAAGCGTCAACATTTAGCATTGGGCTTATCTCCTTCATTACAGCGGGGATTCCTCCAGCTCTGTCTAGCTCCTCCATCGTATATGGTCCTCCTGGACTCATATTGCAGAGGTGAGGTATCCGACGCGCTAGTGAGTCGAAAATATCCAATCCCAAGTGAATCCCCATTTCCATTG
Organism: Bathyarchaeia archaeon; assembly: GCA_041480025.1. Taxonomy (GTDB): domain Archaea; phylum Thermoproteota; class Bathyarchaeia; order RBG-16-48-13; genus JBGOZA01. Next base: position 882 of record JBGOZA010000028.1, read on the forward strand.
AGATGGCGGAAAGGTGTAGGACCGTGTTTGTTGACCCGCCGAGAGCGAGGTCGACCATTATCGCGTTCTCAAGAGCTTTCTCCGTCAGAATCGAAGAAGGTCTCAAGTCTTTCTTAACCAAGTCAACAATCGTGTTGCCGGTATCCTTAGCAACTCTAAGCCTTCTGGCATCTACTGCAGGTATTGTTGCTGAACCCGGAAGGGAGAGCCCAAGTGCTTCTGTGATACAAGCCATAGTGTTTGCTGTAAACATGCCATTGCATGAGCCAGCGGTTGGGCATGCCAATTCTTCAAGAGTACTAAGCTCATCCATCGTTATCTTTCCTGCCTTGGCCTCGCCGACAGCCTCGAACATAGAAATCACGCCAAGTTTCTTGTCGCGATATAGTCCTGAAAGCATCGGCCCTCCGGTGACAACCGCAGCTGGGATGTCTAGACGGGCGATAGCCATAAGCATACCTGGAGTAACTTTGTCGCAGTTGGAAACCATTACTACTCCGTCAAAGCGATGGGCTTGAACCATGAGTTCAACAGAATCTGCGATTATGTCTCTGGAAGGCAGGGAATACTTCATTCCTTCATGCCCCATAGTCAGCCCGTCGCAGACTGCTATTGTGTTGAATTCAAATGGGATGCTTCCTGAAGACCTGATTCCTTCGGCTACGGCTTTGCCAACGCGATCAAGATGGATATGCCCAGGAACTACTGTGTTGTAACTGTTGGCTATCCCGATGAAGGGCTTCTCCATGTCCTCTTTAGACAAGCCTAGTGCTCTAAGAAGAGCTCTGTGAGGGGCCCTCTCTAGCCCTTTCTTGACATCGTCACTCCGCAATCTTATTCACTTCACCGTTTTTCTTTCGCACTGTACCAGCCATCAGAATGTTCATTCCTCCAAGAAGGGCTTCAACACTGGCCATTACAATATCAGCATGTGATCCTGTCGATGAAACCCTAGTTTCTCCTTTCTGCAACGTTGCGGAGACTTCGACTAAGGCGTTCGTGCCTCCCGTTATGGCTTTGACATTGTATTCGAGGAGACTTATGTCTGGAGTTTGGGCCATTGCCTTCTTGATAGCGTTTATAGCTGCGTCTACAGGACCAATTCCAGTAGCGGCCTCAGTTATGAGCTGACCATCAACTTGTATCCTAACTGCCGCCGTAGGTGTTATCCTATTTCCAGTCATGACGGTCAGTTCTTCCAGTTTGACTGGCCTTACGACCGGAAGCCCCATCACCATCTCTGCGATAGAGTAGAGATCAACGTCTGTTAGAGTCTTGCCTCGATCGCCTAAAGCCTTGACTCGTTGAGATATATCTCTTGATTGCTCGTCCGTTGGTTTAAGTTCAAGTTCCGCGAGGAAAGCTCGGATTCCATGCTGCCCCGAGAGTTTACCTGCTGCAAACTTCCTCCTGGCCCCTACGAGCTGCGGAGGGATTGGCTCATATGTGATGGGGTTAGCAGCAACTCCGTGGGAATGTATTCCTGACAAATGTGTAAACGCATTGTCTCCAACTATTGCTTTATTGGGTTGTACTGTAAGACCCATTAGACTTGAAACAAGCTTTGAGGTCCCGTAGAGCAGCTTGGTCTGTATGGATGTTTTGACATCGTATAGAGACGTCAGAACCATAACAACCTCCTCGAGGGAGGCATTTCCAGCTCTTTCTCCGACGCCGTTGACCGTGACATGCACTTGGCTAGCTCCTGCTCGAAGGCCTTCAACAGAATTGGCGACTGCCATGCCGAAGTCGTTGTGGCAGTGAACACTCAAGGGGATCTTGAAATATGTGCTGAGCTCACCGTAGAAGGCTCGTGACCTTTCTGGGGTTAGAACACCAACTGTATCACAGGCACATAGCCTGTCTGCTCCTGCTTCAATCCCGGCCTTGAACACTCTCTTGAGGAAAGAGAGATCACTTCTTGTGGCATCCTCTGATGAGAGTTCGACAATTAGACCGCATTCTTTCGCATATTCAACTGCGTCAACAGCCATTGCTACTACTTCGTCTTCAGTTTTCTTCAGTTTGTACTTCAGATGTATAGGAGACGTAGGTACTACAAGATGAACGCTCTGTGCGTCACTTTTTTGAGCTGCGTCTATGTCGATTTTCAATGAACGGGCAAAACTCATGATCTCAGCGCGGGGTTTATCCTTGACTATGAGCTGAATTGCTTTGATTTCCCCTTCTGACGCTATAGCTGAGCCTGCTTCGATGACGTCTACTCCTAGTTCGTCGAGCTTCCTAGCTATTCTCAGCTTCTTCTCAACTGTTAACGAGGCGCCAGGCGTTTGTTCTCCGTCTCTCAGAGTAGTGTCCAGAAAACGAATTGATTTGAATTGGCCGCTAGATAAAGCAATACCCCATTGGATCCACCAATAACCTATCGAGACGTCATGACTTGACAAATAAAGGTTGTGATGCAAGCATTCTTCTAAGAATGAATTCTGTTCAGAATCACGCAATACACACTTCCTCATGATCTATGAAGTACTGATTTTGTACACAGTTGAAATCTTGAGAAGTTTTGTCAACAGTTCTCCAGGCACGGGCTTTTCAGTTACAATAATCAATTTCGGGTCAGGATTGATCTCAGGACCCTCTGCAAGAATAGCGCGCGCTCAATCTGTGTTGGCTGCTTTGGTGGCCACCACTCTCTATCTTTCCACCTTAACCGCTTGTTCCTCGCGGTAATCAACTATCACTCTAATGTAGCCACGAAGTTGCTGGTCAAGCTCAGGGTCACCAGTATCCACTCTCAAACTCTTCAGGCCCAATAGCTTGCTTCTAGTCGCTACAACAATGATTTTGTCAAGACCTATCATCCGAATCACCTTTTGACTGAGCTGCAGGTTACCTCTACCAAAGATGAAGCCCTGACCACCTATCGGTGTAACTATTATTCTAGCATCTTTATCCCCGATCAACTCGAGCAACTGAGCCTCGCTCACATCAGCGGCGATGAGTTTCTTGTTGAGGAATACGTCCACACCCAACAATGTCTTCTTTTCTTCCAGAAGGACCGCTATAGCTCTAGTAGTTGTACCAGGCCCCAATATGTAATTCACATTAGGTTTCATCTCTTCGATAACATACAGAGCCAAAGCTGCCTGGTTTTGGAGCTCGGACTCGGTAATCGGGCTTTCAAGTTTGTATCCCTGTATCAGAGCTGGCTCGTAAGGGACAAGCATGAATCCGTAAAGCTTGGCCGATAGACGACCATCCCTGAAAGCTGCTTCATCAACATCCATAATTTCCACTTCTTTGAGAGGAAGACACTCCCAAAGATAACGTGACAGGGTCACAGCGGCAGCTTGTGGGTCAGTGGCAAAAATGCCGCTATGCATCTTGACACCAGTTGGAACCCCGAGAACTGGCAACTTGGAATCCACAGCGTCAAGTATATCTCTGGCAGTACCGTCCCCGCCACAGAAGACGAGAATGTCAACTCCTTTGCCCACTATGGCTCCGGCAATACTCTTCGTATCTTGCGGTGTTGTCACGTCTTTCTTCACACCAATTGTTCTAGATCTGAAACCGTATCTCACTGCTTCGTCTTCACCCATCATTCCTGGCCCAACAAGCAAAGTCACATGACTCTTGAATGGTTCTAACACTTGCAGGAACAAACAAGCCCTGGAAGGAGCAATGGGCTTGGCACCCAAGTCAAATGCTTTCCGCAGTATGTCTTCTCCATCTGTACCCTTAAGACCAACCGCGCCGCCCATACCGGCAATCGGATTGACTATGAACCCAACAACCTTGCTTGGGAGGTCAGAATAGGACATTGTGGACAAACCTCAGTCATCACAGCAACTTGTCAATGTATGAAGAAGAATATGAAGGATTATTGTGGAAATTCCTGGAAGCCTTCTCTAGATCTGGATACGTGAAGCTTTGAGTTGCGCCCGCTTTGAGTGAAAAGGCAATTGGAGCCTGAAGGATTCAAGTTTCAAAAGGGATTTCTGAACATCGTTAATGCGAGACATCATTTGTCTAGCAAAAAGATGTGTTATCTGAATTGGACACACGCACGGCAAGTCTTCAAGAAGAAGGCAAAAACAAGGTTTTTATACGTGCAAAACGAGAAAGAAGGCACTCTTAGGAGGAGCAGGATGCACTGGAGGAATCGCCTTCTCACAGCCCCAGAATGGCTGTATTGTCTCATCTAATTGTTCAAGTCAACCTCCTAGAATCAACCCCGTCTTGGAAGAGTTTTCTTTAGCAGGAATCATAGGCATCACTTCTCCAGATAGAATCATGAAGGAAGGAAGACAATGACAAAAATGAGCGGTGCAAAAGCCGTCGAAGAATCTCTAATCAAAGAAGGAACAAAAGTAATCTTCGGAATCCCTGGAGGATCTACTCTACCACTCTACGATGTACTGTATGACTCCAAGATCCGCCACATTCTAGCACATCATGAACAATGTGCAGCCCATATGGCTGATGGCTATGCTAGAGCAAGTGGAACACCAGGCGTATGCTTAGCCACATCAGGCCCAGGAGCAACGAACTTGGTAACTGGAGTTGCGACCGCCAACATAGATTCATCACCAATAATAGCTCTTACGGGCCAAGTGCCAACTCCAATAATCGGAAAAGACGGTTTCCAAGAAGCAGACATTGTGGGAATCATGACGCCCGTGACCAAGTACTGCGTCCAGCTTAGAGATCCGTCTGAGATTCCCGATAGCTTTCGAAAAGCATTCTACATAGCAACTACAGGTAGGCCAGGACCTGTCCTGATAGACCTACCGAAGGATGTTCTTGTCAAGGAGGCTGAAATGAACTTCGAAGGCAAGATAGAGCTACGGGGATATAAGCCGAAGACAGATCCGCATCCAGTTCAGGTGAAAAGAGCAGCAGAGATGCTGACTAATGCTGAAAGACCAATGATGCTAATCGGTGGTGGCGCAATTCTATCGGGAGCCTCTGAAGAAGTCCTACTACTAGCTGAAATTCTCATGTCACCGGTCGGAACAACCCTCATGGGAAAAGGCGTTTTTCCAGAGACTCATCCCCTTTCTGTAGGAGTTGTTGGGATGCACGGGAAAACAGAGGCAAATAGACTCATCGTAGAAGCAGACGTTTTGTTGGTTGTTGGATGCAGATTCACCGATAGAACCACAGGCAGGCTTGACCAATTCTGCCCAGACGCCAAAATCATTCATATCGACATAGATTCAGCGGAGATAGGAAAGAACGCAAAAGTAGATTTGCCAATAGTGGCTGATGCAAAGAAGACTTTGAGACAGATATATGTACAACTTTCAGATAAAATTGCGAAACGCGAAACATCCATCTGGACAAGAAGGATAGATGAAATCCGCGACCAATTCAAACCAGAGAACAACAATCATGTTGAAGGCCCTTTCATGAAGCCAAAATTGATCTTGGAAGAGTTACGCAAGATATTACCCAACAACGCTATTGTAACAACAGAAGTGGGACAGAATCAGTCATGGTCAGGCCTTTACTTCCAAGCCTTATACCCTAGAACCTTTATTACTTCTGGGGGGCTCGGCACCATGGGTTTTGGTTTCCCTGCAGCCCTTGGAGCAAAAGTCGCGCGTCCAGATGTCCCAGTTGTGGACATAGCTGGAGATGGAAGCTTCACAATGACGGAGCAGGATCTAGCGACATCCGTGAATGAACAAATACCTGTAGTGGTAGTTATTCTCAATAACTCAGTTCTCGGGATGGTAGCTCAATGGCAACGTCTCTTCTACAAGAGACGTTACAGCGGCATAGATCTTAAAGGAGTCCCAGACTTTGTGAAACTTGCTGAAGCCTATGGAGTCAATGGTGTAAGAACCCAGACGCTTGCAGAATTCTCTACGGCAGTAACAAAGGCTCTACGAAGCGAGATTGCAACCGTAATTGACGTCCCTATCTCACCTGAGGAGAACGTATTTCCAATGGTTCCTTCCGGGAGCTCTCTGAAGGAGATGATGATGGAATGACTACAGTTGAATCAAGTCATTTGATAGCCTGCCTTGTCGAGAACAAACCTGGAGTACTCTATGAAGTATCCAACATGTTTCGACGCCGAAACTTCAATATCGATAGCATTTCTGTGGGAGCCATAGAACAGAAGGATCTAGCTCGTATGACTATTGCCGTGCGAGGGGACGAGTGGACTGTAGAACAAGTGATAAAACAGCTGAACAAGTTAATCAATGTGGTAAAAGTCACTGCTCTTGACCTGAACGACTCGGTGGTTAGAGAGATGGCCCTAGTAAAGGTGCATACAGCAGATGCGAACGCACGAACAGAGATAATTCAATACAGCAACATATTCAGAGGACAGATAGTCGATGTTGCTACTGACTCGGTCACTGTGGAAATTACAGGAGATACGGAGAAAATTGATGCATTCATTGAACTATCCCGGCCTTTCGGACTGAAGGAGATTGCCAGAACAGGAAGAACAGCTCTCTCAAGAGGCGGAAAAGCCATTAGAGAATGAACGCTAGAATTCAAATTCGTTAGGTGAGAAAAATGGTTAAGGTATATTATGAAAATGATGCGGATTCTTCCGCACTACAGAACAAAACTCTCGCTATTATCGGCTATGGAAATCAAGGAAATGCTCAAGCCAATTGTATGCGAGATTCAGGAGTAGACGTAATACTCGGTCTCCGCGAGAATGGTGCATCTTGGGACCGAGCGAAGAAAGACGGCTTCAAAGTATACACTATACGAGAAGCTGCTAGGAGAGCGGATATTATTCATGTACTACTTCCCGACACAGTTCAAGCTTCAACATACAGTAGCGAGATTCGTCGCCACATGAAAGAAGGAAAGACTCTTAGTTTCTCTCACGGTTTCAACATCCACTATAGGACAATAAAGCCTCCAAACAATATTGACGTCATTATGGTTGCGCCCAAAGGACCGGGACTGTCTGTAAGAGAGCTCTATGTCAAGGGTTTTGGTGTCCCTGCACTAGTTGCAGTTCAACAGAACTATACTGGTCAAGGTAAGGCTACAGCGCTGGCAATAGCAAAAGCACTTGGCGCCACCAAGGCAGGAGTCCTTGAAACAACATTCAAAGATGAGACAGAAAGCGATCTGATAGGAGAACAGACGGTGCTTGTAGGAGGCATAATTGAACTAATTAGAAACGCCTTCGATGTTCTGGTTGAGAATGGCTATCCGCCAGAATTATCCTACTTCGAGGCGTGCAATGAGGCAAAACTGATCATAGACCAAATCTACCGCGGAGGCGTGGTAGGCATGTTGCGAGCTGTCTCAGATACAGCAAAGTATGGTGGCCTGACAGTGGGCCCTAAAGTCATTGACGCCAGAGTCAAGAAAAACATGGAGAAAGCCGCCAATCGCGTAAAGAATGGCTCATTCGCCCGAGAATGGCTGAAAGAAGACAGAAAGGGACGACCATTGTACTCCAAGCTGATGAAGGAATGGGAGAACCAGCCTCTTGAAAAAGCAGGAGAATTCATCCGCAGTATGTCAGGAGTAGGAAAGAGGTAACCAAATGAACCTGACGGAGAAGATCCTAGCGAAAGCTTCTGGAAACAAAGAAGTCACGCCAGGCGAGATCGTCGAAGCTAGAATAGACAGAGTCATGGCCAACGATATAACGGCCCCATTGGCAATAGAAGCTTTCAAACAAATGGGTGGCGAAAAGGTCTGGGACGCGAACAGAGTCATTCTAATACTTGATCATCTTGTGCCCGCAAACGATGAAAATGCTGCTCAACTCCATCGCATCTGCAGAGAATTCGCCTCACAGCAAGAACTGAAGTTCTTCTACGATGTTGGAAGAGGAGGAGTCTGCCATCAAATCATGATGGAAGAACACGCCAAACCTGGAGAAGTCATCGTAGGAGGAGATTCTCACACATGCACATATGGAGCCATAGGAGCTTTCTCAACTGGAATAGGATCCACAGAGGTCGGATCCGTAATGTTGACTGGAAAACTCTGGTTCAAAGTCCCTAAAGCGGTCAACATAACTGTCAATGGAAAGATAAAACCACCCGTAGCAGCCAAAGATCTGATCCTTTATACCATTGGACAATTCGGAGCAGACGGAGCCACATACATGACGGCTGAGTTCAGCGGTGAAGGCATCAGAGCCATGGGAGTTCATGAACGCATGACCCTATGCAACATGGTGGTAGAAATGGGGGCTAAGAATGGCGTTGTCGAACCAGATGAGAAAACAGCCGCATATCTTGAAGAGAAGAATCTGGTTCCGTATAGCTTTGTTCAAGGTGACCATGACAGAAGCTACGAGAAAGTTGTCGAATACGATGCATCAACGCTTGAGCCTATGGTTGCGATTCCATACAGAGTTGATAATGTAAAACCTGTAAGAGAAGTCGGTAATATTCCAGTTGATCAAGTTCAAATCGGGTCCTGTACAAATGGACGCCTTGAAGACTTGCGAATAGCAGCCGAAATTCTTAGAGGCAACAAAGTCAAGAAAGGGGTACGAGCCCTCATAATTCCAGCCTCTGTCAACGTGTATTCCAGAGCACTACAGGAAGGACTAATAGAAATATTCCTCAAAGCCGAAGCCCTGGTGTGCAACCCAGCTTGCGGACCATGCTATGGAGGTCACTTAGGTCTTCTAGCAGAGGATGAAACATGCGTTGCTACAGTCAACCGCAACTTCGTGGGTCGGATGGGAAGTCGAAAAGCCCGCGTCTTCCTTGCTTCCCCCGCAACAGCAGCTGCATCTGCATTGACTGGAAGAATTACTGACCCAAGAACAGTGGTGAACTAGACAATGAAGGTACGCAGCAACGTAATCAAGTACGGTGACGACGTAAACACCGATGTAATAATCCCCAGCAAATACCTAGCATACACTAGTCCCTACGACCTTGCCAGATATGCTATGGAAGGAATAGATTCAACCTTCTTAGAGAAGGTTAAACAGAAACAAATAATCGTGGCAGCAACAAACTTCGGCTGCGGATCTAGCCGAGAACAGGCACCTATCGCCCTTAAGTACGCTGGCGTCAAAGCAGTCGTGGCTGAGTCTTTCGCTAGGATATTCTACCGCAACGCAGTTAACATAGGCCTTCCGGTCCTAGAATGCCCAGATGCGACAAGAACTATCGACGAGGGAGATGAAGTTGAGATTGATTTGGGCTCTGGAACTGTTCTGGATATTACCAAAGGAAAGATTCTTCACGGCTATCCCACCCCCGATTTCCTATTGAAGATCATGGAGCATGGTCTTGTACAATACGTTAGGGAAGCGAGAAAGTGAATAGCTATAGAATTGCACTAATGCCGGGAGATGGAATAGGACCTGAATTATCTAACGCCACCAGAAAGGTATTAGCGGTTGCTTGTGAGAAGAATGAGATTGATCTTGTTCTTACAGAAGTAGAAGGAGGAGACCATACAAAAAGCAAACTTGGAGTAGCTCTTCCAAATGAGAGTATTGAAACCATAAGGAAATCAGACGCTTGCCTCAAAGGCCCAGTTGGAGAAACTGCCGCAGACGTCATCGTGAGACTCCGAATCCTTCTTGATCTTTATGCAAACATACGCCCAGTGAAAGTGTACCCATTCATCCCAGCCCTGAAGCCTAACATTGACTTGGTCATAGTACGTGAGAATACTGAGGACGTCTACAGAGGATTGGAATTGGAATTCGACAAAGACACAATGGTCTGCATGAGAGTTATTACAAGGAAGGGAAGCGAGAGGATAGCTCGCTACGCCTTTGAACTGGCGAAAGATCGCGCGAAAATGAAACGGGTTACAGCGGTTCACAAATCCAATGTTATGAGGAAAAGTGATGGCCTATTCTCTCAGACTTTCAGAGACGTAGCCAAAGGATATCCTGACATAAAAGCAGATGAGATGTATGTGGACAATGCAGCGATGCAACTCATTCTTGATCCTGAATCCTTCGACGTCATAGTTACGACAAACATGTTCGGAGATATTC
>JBGOZA010000029.1:0-10739 GCA_041480025.1 Bathyarchaeia archaeon
AGGATCTCTCCACCTCTCCAACTGATTGTGGAGTTCAGCTTTCTCAGGGTTCTCTGATGTAACTATGTCCAGTATAGCGATTTTTCCATTCTTCTTGGCAACCCGACTCATTTCGTTGAGAACGTGATGCGTATCTGGAAAATGATGGAATGCTGACCCACATATCACAATATCAAAGCTGCAGTCAGGGAAAGGGAGAGACTCAGCATCACCCTCTTGAAACCTAAGGTTGTTCAGTTTTCTCTTGAGTCGATTTGTTTCTGCCCGTTCAAGCATTGCAGGAGTCAGATCGATTCCTACGACTTCTTCTGTCTTTTCAGCAAATATTAAGGCCAGAAAACCTGGACCTGTTGCCACATCCAGCACCCGGTCTGTGCTGTGCGGTTCGACAAATAGCATGAATCCTAAGCGCGCTTGTTCCGCTGCTATGACAGCGCTATTCGCATAACTGTCAGCTTGTTTTGTGAACTCTTCTAGGATACGTTTCTTTTCTTGGCTCATTTGTGTCAACTATCGATAGTATTCCTGGCAGTCATCAGAGTATGTGGCAATGCGCTCATATTATGAATCACACAAGAGATTTCTTTGGTTGGCACATGTTCTGGAATCTAGGTAAAGAGCAATAGAAAAAGGCTTGGTTCGGTAGCGCGCGCTTGGTTGGAGTTGACAAAGAACTATCGTGTGGCACCTTGCTTCACTTGGTTGTGTTGCTTGAGGTCTGAGCAATAGTAGCTACTACAAACCTCAGGCTTTGTTTCGTGAATCAGACATCGGTATTGATCCTGGTCTCCAGGTTTGTGGAGAAACGGACAAGTGGTCAACTCTTCTCCGGTAATAGGGTCATACCAAAGATCAGTGTTATTATCAAATATCTCCGCTATTTTTCCGAAGACGTATCTCACTTCTCGTTCGAATGAGTAATCCTCAATATTATTCTTAACGGCCTCTGCTAACGTGAGAGGTTTGCCTATTCTAGATTCATAAAATGGTCTCCAAGGGTTGCCAAGAAGATATTGTAGAATATCGTATCTTTTCTGCATAAGCCATCTCTGAATATCCCTTGGTGTAGCATATATGCCATCTATCTCACAGCAGCGGCCACATCGTTGGCACCTTTTCACAACAATGTCCTCCAAATCACTGTGCCCAAGCGCGCCCATAGTCCTCCCAGTGCGTTCATAGTACGATGTTCATCGTAGGAGAAAAGGATGCAGAATCAGCAGACCAGTACTGGAATAAACGAGCCTCAAGAGCCGTGAAAAGCGACTTTTTCCGAGGCTCGTAGGTACGTCCATATAGGACGATTGAAAGCCCATCTCGTAGCATAAGGGGTTTTGGAATCAACGCTACGTACCTAGAGTCTGTGGTGCGTTAGCGCGCGTCTACTCCGTGCTAATAGGTCTGAAAGTTGGTTTGTGCTGTATGATGAGTGCTACTCCTGTCTGTATCGAAGAACAGCGGCGACACCTCCGAAGCTGCCTTTGAGCATGGTTCCTTCCTCGGTTTGAGAAGAAATGATTTCGATCTGGGCACCTTCATCTTGGGCGAGTCTAGCCAGATTATCTATGGCATCCTCTATTTCAACAACCTTCATACTGCCCGAGCATTTGGGGCAAGGTTTCGCTTCAATCTTTATTGTTATGCTTTCAGGGCTTTCTTCTTTGACTTTCAATGTCTCCCTGTAATCACAGTTCTGACACTTCGCAGCCACAATGCTCTCTACAAATTCCTCTGATACCAAGGCGAGTCTGACGATGCCTTTCTTAAGGGCTGAGCGCACCTCTGCTTCACCATAGGTAATCTTGCCGGTATCATGACCTAGCTCGTAGAGGAAACTTTGCATAAGTTTCTTTTCTTCGACGTACCTAACCTCTTTTAGAATATCTGTAGCTTTCTGTACAACCTCTGTGAGGCCTTCTGGGCCAGAATACGCTATGTCAACCATTCCCAGTATGCGGTTTTTCAGAGTGTACTGAAGAAAGTCGCCTTTGCTGAAATCTTCTTTAGTAGGTCCCGGTCCTCCAATAATTATGCCTTTTAGATCAGGTGTCTGAAGGAAGATATTGTTCGCATATTGAGATACACGTTTGTAGTAATCGCCTACTTCTTGTTCTCTCAGGCGTTCAAACCTTCGAGCGGACTGGCCACCAGCACGATGCTTTCCTGGCAGTCCTGACGTCAGTACCTTGGCTACTGATAGATTGCGTCCTCTCAATAGTCCTATGGCAGCTTCATTTCCATCGATCACTAGAAGTCCATAGGACTCTTTCTCCCTAAGCATTTCATGGAGTGGCTCGGTGTGGAATTTTTGGTCACAGCGATAATAGTAGATGGGCACTTTGTCAGGTGGTTCTATGACGTAAGTCTCAATCTTCTCGCTCCCTTCACCATTCTGGGGAATTGCTCCGCAAAAGATTACCAACCCATTAGGCGGGGCTTCTTTGAAGAGTCGCAGTCTCTGCATTACCCGTTCTAATGCATCAAGAACATTCGTTCTTGTGGTCCTTGACTTTATGTTTGATGCCGTACCATATTCTTGACGAAGATTGGTCATAACATCGCTAAGCTGTTTTCCAGGATTGACGTAGAGGCTGATTAACTCTGTGTGCCTTCCAGCCTTTGAATCCAATAGGTCCAACGCCCTCTGCAGTCGCAAGCGTAAGACTGAGTTTTTCTCTGACAAACTACCAAATACCTAACCCGAATCGTAGCTGGAAAGGCTACGTCTTCGGCAGCTAATATTAATTCCGTTTTTCCTGTCCGTAGCGTCTTCTTTGTTCTGGACCCTGTCGACCAACGACTGCTTCAGCAATATGGTGACATCATAACGAGCGTTCGGTGTGTGCTATTTGACCATCCGTCCCAACGCGTGATTTCGCAACTCAACTAAGAGTTATATTCTATCTAGCCCTCGTATGCATGACCTACCTTGAAAATAGTGATTAAGATTGGAGGCCATGTTTTCTCAGAAGGAATGAATCCTCAAAACATCATGTCCTTCGCTGAAGAGCTCAAGGAGCTACGGAGGGAAGGACACAAGGTCATAGCTGTTGCTGGCGGTGGAGAAGAAGCGAGAAAATATATCAAGACTGCCAGATTGCTAGGCGCGTCTGAGTATGCTTGCGATATCTTAGGAATTGAAGCATCGAGACTTAACGCGCGTCTATTGATTGCTGCGATGGGTGGCTCAACCTATCCGATTCCTCCGAAGGATATTCAAGAATTGTTGATGGCTCTGGAAAGTGAAAAGATCATTGTTGCAGGGGGAATGCAACCTGGACAGTCAACAAATGCGGTTGCAGCCCTGATGGCTGAGTCAATTGGTGCTGACATCTTGATTAATGCCACAAATATTGACGGAGTATATACATCAGACCCTGACACGGACCCTTCAGCCAAGAAGTTCGACGAGATAAGCACTGGTGAATTGCTTAATCTCCTGGGAGGTGGCAAAATGGTTGCAGGAAGTTATGATCTCTTCGATATTACGGCAATAAGGATTGTTGAACGCTCAAGAATAACGACGCGAATCATCAATGGTAAAGTTGCTGGGAATATTATAAGGGCTGTTAGGGGAGAAGCAATTGGGACTCTGGTATTGCCGAAAGGAGGATGATCCGAACGACAAGTCTACTCCGATTGTTCGGCAGCAAGGCACAGACACGTCTTGTTCAGTACCTTCTGGATCACAAGGGTAAGATCTTCAATCAGGCTGGTCTTGCCACCTTCATGGATATGTCTCCCAGCACAATTTCCAGAATACTTCAGCCCTTAGTGGAGGAAGGTATTCTGAACTACGAGCAGATTGGAGGCCAGATGAAGATCATAGCGTTGAATGATGAGAATGAGAAAACAAAGGTTCTCATCGACTTTTATGAGAAATTGAAGAACCTATGAATGCTACTTGGCTCCTAACTCACGCTTCTTCCAGCGAAGATTGCTCCCATGGCATTTCCTGCATTTGGTGGAGTGAGGAGAATTTCTGACACCGCAGTCTCTGCATATCTTAATGAAGAGTTTGTGTTCCTGAGCAATCCGCTTCTTGACCATATCTGTTAAAGGCATTTTCTTCTCCACACAGTTCCCTAAAGGGGATGAAGGGTTGGATATTTGTCTTTTCCCGTTACGATTCGGAGAAGAGTCTGTTTCTATTCCATATAAACCACAACATATTTATCACCGACTCTCTCTACCGATAACGGCGTATATTGGAACGGAATGCAACACATAGCCTACATAGGGTGCCAAAACACAGCAAGACTTGGGGAATCCGTTCCTGGATGGTAGTATGACGTGAAGACTCCACTCTGCAATATCTGCATCAAAAGCGGAATATTATGTCCACGATGTCAAGAAAAAGTTACATCCGGAGAAATAACGGAAACTGACATACAAGTAGCACGTGTACTTCTGTCACTTGAGGATAAGCATACTTCTCTTCAGAAAATAGATTTTTACAAGGCGTATGAAGCGGATAATGTTTTGGCGCTTGTTGTGGGTCCTGGAAACTTAAAGCAATTCCAAAGCGAAGGCGGAACTATTATCCGTGACATAGCTGAAAAGACGGGAAAGCGGATACGTATCTTTGAGAATCGAGGAGACTCGCGAGCGTTTCTGGAAGAGTTATTTGCACCCGTCACAATTACGACAATAAACAAGATATTTCTACCCGACGGAAGTCAAGAGACAAGAGTCGTTCTTCCAGGTCACTCTAGGAAGCTTCCTCTCAGATCTGAAGTGGTAAAAGAACTAGCGAAAGAGATCAGAGGAATAACTCTTAGAATCGCCTTTGAGCGCCAGTTGGAACGCGACTACGCGTAGAAAGAAATAAGCCACCTATCAGTGTTGTTTCTCCTAGTTTCATAAAGACGAAGATATGTTCTTGAAATCCGTTGAGAGGAGAATATGAATGAGAAGATATTCCAAGGACTTGACGCCTGGGGAAGTAACCGTGTCCGGTTGGGTAAACACTGTTAGGGACCTAGGCAATATGAAATTCGTTGTTCTCAGAGATTTCTATGGAATAGTACAAGTGACACTAAAGAAAGGAGTTGTCTCAGAGGAACTGCTCAAGAAATCCAATGAGCTTAGACCAGAAGATGTCATAACGGTTACGGGTAAAGCAGTGGAACGCAGGAATGCTCCAAATGGGATTGAGCTGATTCCTGAAACCCTTGATCTAGTTAATCACTCGGAGCCAACACTTCCCCTCGACATTTCTGGAAAAATTGAATCCAACTTGGATGTTAGGCTCGATTGGAGAGTTCTTGACCTCAGAAGACCTGAGGTTGCTGCAATCTTCAAAATACAGAACAAGGTTATTGAGGAAATGCAGTCTCACCTATCAAGTGAAGGCTTCATACAGGTTTATACACCTTGTCTGTTGGGAGCAGCTTCTGAGAGCGGGGCAGAGGTCTTTCCTGTTGTCTATTTTGAACGTGAGGCATATCTGAGGCAGGACCCTCAGCTCCATAGACAATTGTTGATGGCCGCAGGTTTTGACAAGATTTTCGACATGGGTCCAAACTGGAGAGCTGAGCCAAGCCATACGCCAAGACATCTATGCGAACACAGGGCATGCGCAGCCGAATTCGCCTTCATGAAAGACGAATCCGATGTGATGCGTGTAGAGGAACGTCTCGTCACCGCTGTCTTCCGAAGAGTGAGTGATGAATGCAGCCATGATCTGAAACTTTTAGGCAAAACACTAGAGGAACCGAAGACACCTTTTCCAGAACTCCGCTTCCCTGAGATCTATGAAATCCTCGCAGAAAGAGGTAAGGAGTTCGAAATAGGAGAGGACTACGACCGTGAATCAGAGCATATATTAGCGGACTATGTGAGAAAAGAATACGATAGCGACTTCTTCTTTGTGAACCGCTTTCCATTCGCGGTAAAGCCATTCTATGTTATGCGAGTTGACGATAACCCTAGATGGGCGCGAAGTGTTGATTTGGTATACAAAGGACTCGAACAATCATCAGGCGGACAAAGAGAACACAGATATGAAAAAGTCATTTCTCAAGTGAAGGAAAAAGGGATGGCTCCTGAAAATATGGAATGGTTCACGAAATTCTTCCGATACGGCGTCCCACCACATGGAGGATTCTGCATAGGCATTGAGAGACTTGTGATGCAAATGCTTGATCTGCAAAACATACGAGAAGCAGCTCTCTTCCCGCGGTCTCCAGAACGTCTTCTGCCATAATCTTCCTGCCCAACAATTATAAGCGCGTGATGAGGACTTGCGCTTCTAACCAGAAGGTGAATATTCTCTGTCAAAGACAGATTCTGAGATCGGGATCATAGGCGGGTCCGGAATATATGACCCAGAAATGTTACAGGATGCCGAAGAGATCAAGATCAATACTCCATACGGGAGAACTTCAGACCTAGTTTCCATTGGAACCCTGAAAGGAAGAAGAATTGCCTTCATCAGTCGCCATGGTCGTCGACATCAAATCCCTCCGCATCTGGTACCTTATCGGGCAAACCTCTACGCGTTGAAGAAGTTGGGCGTGAAGAGAGTAATCGCAGCCTCAGCCGTCGGTAGTCTAAGAGTTGACTACAAGCCTGGTGACTTCGTCATACTTGACCAGTTTGTGGATAGAACAAAATGGAGGGGAGATACATATTATGAAGGAAGCCAGGTTTGCCACATCAGCACGGCAGACCCATTCTGCAACGAGCTGAGACAGGTCTTCATCAACTCGGCCAAGGAACTAGGATTGGCAGCTCACGATGCCGGGACTTACGTCTGTATACAAGGTCCGAGATTCTCAACACGAGCTGAATCAAAACTCTACAAGTCTTGGGGAATGGATGTCATTGGTATGACTCTCTTCCCAGAAGTTGCTCTGACAAGAGAACTGGAAATGTGCTATGTCTCATTGGCTATGGTTACAGATTATGACGTCTGGGCTGAGAAACCGGTGTCATCCGAAGAAGTACTATCGACGATGTCCAAGAACATTGAGAACTTCAAGAGGCTGATTACTGATACTATACCCAAAATTCCTAGAACACAACATTGTGATTGCGGCTCAGCACTGAAGACTGCTCTCGTATAGATTCTATAGGAGCTTCAGTCTGCCAGTGACTTTGTCTACATCTATCTCCGCCGCGGGACCGATTCCTAGAGCTGTTGGCGTATTAGGCGGTATCTGCGTTAGACCTCTGTCTATTATTAATGCTACTGGAAGATGGTAGTTCCTACACTTCTTCTCAATGTCCAACAGTTCTTCCAGAGACTGGACCTTAACCGCAACCTTCTTGGCGCCTTCCTCTCTCCAAACTCCCCACGATCTCGGGTCTCTCTTCTTTGACTCTTCGCTAGCCTCTATTGATGCGTGGCATGATTGAACGATCATCTTGCCTATACCCATCTTCAAGTCTTTTCTTATGACTAGAACTTGTTTCATTGTGAAATTCCCAGTCAACCTAACTCCTCTTACAGCAGCCTGATTCTGCCTGATTGTTCGGGTTTTCACCCAACATGTGCGTTCTCATTTCACACATCACTTTCTCGAATTGGCTCAGTAGGTGAATATCAACGAAACTATAAATACTCGCACTCGATAGTTGAGCGAAAACCACGAGGAGATGCCGATTAATGCCGACATGTATATGGTGTGGTCACATCATAGCACCTGGAGAGAAAACAGTTAAATTTCCGTGTCCATCTTGCGGAGAGTTTGAGCTTTGGCGTTGTGAGAAATGTCGAGACTTCGGTAGATCCTACAAGTGCCCCAAATGTGGTTCTCAAGGCCCATAGGTGTGATGAACTGTGGCTCAGGTACTGGCTTCAATTAAATGCTTCCCAGAAGATGTCCTTATCCCTCCCGCAGTCATAAAAGGGGAAATAGAGAAGGCGTTACCGGGCTTTGCCAAGATCTATCGAATCGATGAAGAGCCTATCGCTTTTGGTCTTGTCGCTTTAATTGCCCATGTTTTGATCTCAGACTCAGGTGGAGATGAACTTGAAAAAGTTGAAGCGTCTCTGAAAGGCGTTAAGGGAATTAGCCAAGTCGAAACTCTCATGATTCGTCGGGTTTGAAAACTTAAATATCGCGCGCGCCCTTGCTTTTTCGCTAATCCAACTCCCGCTTTCGTCGGAGGTAGCTTATTTCACTCAAAAGTGAGGACTGAGTTTTATGTCAAAGGAGATCAGACTTCGAGCTGCAGAGGCAAGGCAACGAGACGCTGGTAGAGGTAAGGCTCGTATTGACGATGAGAGTATGCTCGCCTTAGGCATTGTCGCCGGTGACATGATTGAGCTTAAGGCCAAGAGAGCGACAGCTGCAGTTGCCTGGCCAGCCTATCAAGAAGACCAAGGAAAAGGCATGATACGAATAGATGGCCTGATTCGCAAGAATGCAGGTGTTGCACTCAACGAATACGTGGTTCTTAAGAAAGCAGTCGTTAGTGAGGCCCAAAGCCTGATTCTGGCTCCAGTCGATATGCGATTGAATGTTGACAATGACTTTGTGAACTTTGTTAAGAGTAGGTTAGTTGAGACCCCACTAGTTGAGGGGGACTCGGTTTTCGTCGTCATTTTGGGAAGCGCGATCCCCTTTGTCGTGACACGTGCTAGACCCCACGGCATTGTAAAAGTAGCCCAGACTACCGCTTTACAGGTTCTCAGTGAGCCTACGGCGGAGAAGAAGGGTATTCCAAGAGTTGCCTACGAAGACATTGGTGGATTGCATGAGGCTATTCGTCGTCTACGCGAAATGGTTGAGCTTCCACTTAGACACCCTGAACTCTTCCAGAGACTTGGCATCGAGCCGCCCAAAGGCGTTCTTCTCCATGGTCCTCCTGGAACAGGAAAGACTCTGTTGGTCAAGGCGGTAGCAAATGAGTCCGACGCCAATTTCTACGCAATAAATGGCCCAGAGATCATGAGCAAATTCTATGGTGAATCCGAGAAGAGACTGCGAGACATCTTTGAGAAAGCGCAACAAAATGCACCCGGGATCATCTTCATCGACGAACTTGATGCCATAGCTCCCAAGCGCGAAGAAGTCACCGGTGAGGTTGAGAGACGTGTTGTTGCACAGCTCCTAGCTCTGATGGATGGCCTTGAGGCTCGCGGGAACATAATAGTGATCGGAGCCACGAACAGAGTCAACGCTATCGACCCTGCCTTGAGAAGACCAGGACGATTTGATAGAGAAATTGAGATAGGTGTCCCAGATAAAGAAGGTAGGCTAGAAATCCTCCAAATCCATACCCGAGGTATGCCTCTAGCCAAGAACGTTGATCTGGGAAAGCTCAGTGCAACGACCCATGGTTATACAGGTGCCGATATCTCGGCACTCAGCCGTGAAGCAGCAATGAAAGCTTTGCGCCGCTATCTTCCCGACATGGATATCGAAGAGGAGCGAGTTCCTCCTGAGATACTTGAAAAGATGGAGGTAACGATGGATGATTTCTCAAATGCTTTCCGAGAAGTCACTCCTACAGCTATGCGGGAAGTATACATCGAAGTTCCATCCGTCCACTGGGATGAAGTCGGTGGTCTTGAAGATGTCAAAGAGGCTTTGCGTGAAGCAGTTGAGTGGCCCATAAAGAAACCTGAAATCTTCACAAACATGGGCATAACACCTCCAAAAGGAGTCCTGATCTATGGTCCACCTGGCTGCGGAAAAACATTGTTGGCCAGAGTCGTTGCAACGGAGAGTGAGGCAAACTTCATCAGCATAAAAGGCCCTGAGATTTTCAGTAAATGGGTAGGAGAATCCGAGAAAGCCATACGCGAAATCTTCAGAAAAGCTAGAACGGCTTCGCCAGCTGTAATCTTCCTCGACGAAGTGGACTCGATTGTTCCACGGCGGGGTGGCGGGTCAGACTCGGGTGTTAGTGAAAGAGTGATAAGTCAACTCCTCACAGAGCTGGATGGCCTTGAACCATTGCAGAATGTGGTTGTAATAGCAGCGACGAATAGACCTGACATAATTGATCCTGCGTTGATGAGGCCCGGCAGGTTCGATAGACTAATCTACATTCCGCCACCGGATGACACGAGTAGACAGCAGATCCTCAAGATCTACACCAAGAAGATACCAATGGACCCAATGGTCAGCATAGATGCCCTAACAGTAGCTACCAAAGGATACTCTGGAGCAGATATTCAGGCACTATGCAACGAAGCAGCCATGAATGCAGTACGTCGGCAATCCAAGATTGTAGAACAAATAGACTTCAACAAAGCCACAGAGAAGGTTGGTCCAACAATAACACCTGACATGGATAAATGGTACCAACAAATAGCTCAACAAGTCCGCAAACCAAGCAGACCAGCAACCCCAATCGCATAGGTATGAGGGGTAAAGACAAATGTCAAAGTTTTGGAGCTCGCAACCGATTCACACACTCATATTTGAGGTTCTTGAGAAGAAGCAAGGCAATGTCACGGACGCAGATCTCTACAAGGCAGTAGCTGACCTCGATCCAAGCGTTAGTCACGCTGACATGAACGCGGCCTTGATGAAGATGGAGGTGGACGGCCTCCTCCATGTCTATAGTCTAACCAAGAACAAGAGCCGAATCGAGCTAGCGAAGAAATAGCCCCTTAGAGAGGTTGCTGCTGTGGGTATCCCGCTGGGTGACATAATCCCCAAAAGGAAGATAGACTTCGCAGAAATAGCTGGCAAGAAGATCGCAATTGATGCTTTCAACGCGCTATATCAGTTCCTATCAATAATCAGAGGTGCAGATGGAAATCCATTAATGGATAG
>JBGOZA010000030.1:0-10711 GCA_041480025.1 Bathyarchaeia archaeon
CTTTCAGGCTCATAGCTGAAAAGAAGAATGGAGAAGAAACTTATTCTGTCAAACTCGTCTGCAGCAGCCTAGAAGAGGAGACGGTCGAGAGGAGGGTAACCTTCATTCGAATGCTTATAGTTGGCTGGGAAGCAGAAAAGGCATAGTTACGTCTGTCACAGATTGAGAACTTGGCTACACAATATTCTCAAACGAACGACGCGTGATAGCCAATGATGCCAAGATACTCGTATGAGATGACATTTCGAAGCGCGCACTATACACTTTTGAAGAATATCCCATAGCGAAGAATATCTCATTATGATGCCCGCAAAATAGCGGCATAGCAGCACCCGGAGGTTAAGGACCAACAGTAGTTAGAACTGCCTAAGAACATCGTCTTTGCTCATGATCCGGTTACAGTAGTAGCATCTCAGCTTCAATGGATCATCACTATCGACGAAGAAAGTTGATTGAATTGGCTCGTTGCCATTTGATATGCAAGAATGGTTGTCGCATTTGACTATGCCTTTCACTACCTGTGGCAGTTTTATCGTTTGTTTTCCTACGACATTGTAATCTTGGATTATGTTAATTGTGGCTCTTGGAGCTATGAGCGCAATCTTGTCTGCCTCTTCTGAGTTAAGGACCCTATCTTCCACTTTCACAATATCCTTTCGTCCAAGCTTCCGGCTTGGAACATTCATAGCTATTGTTACAACATTTTCCCCTTTTCCAGTCAGACCAAGAATTCTTAGGACTGAGAGTGAGGTACCCGAGTTTATGTGATCTATGACAGTACCGAAACGAATCTTCATAACACGCAGTTCGTTTACTGACATCGCTGATTCGCACCTATTACGTTCTCAGAATAGCCTATATTTAGGTTCCGAATGACACCTAGTCTATTGACGACGCTAGAGGGATCAATGTGAAATTCGAGGGCAGAGACATAGTTTCTATTAGAGATTTCTCTAGAGACGAAGTTGAGCATATACTCGAGACAACTCGTCTTATGGAGCCTTTGACTAAACGAGGAAGTATGATGCTCCAAGGTCGTACACTCGCCACACTCTTTTTTGAACCTAGCACCCGAACAAGAATGAGTTTTGAGTCAGCCATGCACAAATTGGGTGGTAGCTGCATTAGTATAACGGACGCACGGACAAGTTCGGTCGAGAAAGGAGAGAGCCTAGCTGATACCGTGAGGACTGTTGAGAACTATGCTGACCTACTCGTTCTCCGTCATCCTCTAGATGGCTCTGCACGTATGGCTGCAGAGATGTCTTCAGTCCCAATCATTAATGCTGGATCTGGTGCCGAAGAGCACCCGACACAAGCTCTTCTAGATCTCTATACGATTCAACGAGAGATTGGGAAGGTTGACGGACTTCACATTGCGTTCCTCGGTGACTTGAGATATGGGAGAACGGTCCATTCTCTAGCTTATGCCTTAGCCATGTATGATACAAAGATTAGTTTCATCTCTCCTGAATCTCTAAGGATTAGAAGTGAGGTAATCGATGAGGTAGGCCAGAGAGTGAAAGTATCCGAATGCAGAGAACTCAGCGAAATCCTCCCAGAAATAGATGTCCTCTACGTGACTCGGATCCAAAAAGAACGCATACCAGATCCGGAAGAATACGAGAAAGTAAAAGGAATCTATCGAATAACAATGGATACACTCAGAAAAGCCAAAAGCAGCATGATTCTGATGCATCCTTTACCCCGTGTCGATGAGATAGCACCGGAAGTTGACACAACGTCACATGCAAAGTATTTCAAACAGATGTGGTATGGCTTGGTAACTCGTATGGCGCTTCTTGCATTATGTCTTGGGGCGACTGATTGACAACGAAGAAAGCCCTCTTCATGGATGCGGATGGCACACTCTGGTATACTGGCAAAGAGGATGGCGATGGATACCAGCAGTCGCCGGATAGTCTTGTAGTCGATCCAAATCTAAAGATTTTACTCGACGACCTCTCTCAGCGCGAAATTCCTCTTTGGATTGTCAGCTACAATGAACCGGGCATTGTTGAGAAAGCTGTTGAACACTTGAAGTTGGTGGAAAGAATACCGTTTGACAGGATAAGCTGCAACTGGCGCGACAAAGGTGAACGCATCAAGGAGATGATGGTCAAAGCAGGTGTGGCGAATGGTCTCTTCGTTGGCGACCGCGGAAGCGATTATCAAGCAAGTGCAGTAGCAGGTATTGACGGAAGAATCATAAGAAGAAGATTCAACACTCGATTCTGGAATACCGGACCAACTATTTCTTCTTTGCTTGACATTCTGCCAATACTAGATACTGTATAGGGCCAGCATCTGAGATTAACAAGATGTTGTCTTTCTACGTTAAAGAGATAAGAACATAGAATGAATCATGAAGATTACTATGTCCGCAACAGAAGCAGCCGCCAAATTCATTGATTTAAGCAGTATGGTCGGAAAAGTCATTCAAGGCGACGCACTATGCGTAATGGAAAAGATTCCGGACAACTCAATCGATATGACCTTTGCAGACCCTCCGTTCAACCTGAAGAAAACCTACAATCGCTATAAAGACAACAAAGAAGTCGATGAATACCTGGCCTGGTGCGCAGACTGGATTCATGAGATGGTTAGAATTACCAAACCAAGTGGCTCCATATTCATCCATAATATTCCAAAATGGCTAACATTCTT
Organism: Bathyarchaeia archaeon; assembly: GCA_041480025.1. Taxonomy (GTDB): domain Archaea; phylum Thermoproteota; class Bathyarchaeia; order RBG-16-48-13; genus JBGOZA01. The sequence continues at coordinate 2,668 of JBGOZA010000030.1, forward strand.
CGCTACGTATCTGAACGAGCAGGCTTTATTCAAACACTGGATTGCGTGGAATGCCATGGGAGCCCCTCGTGGAAGAACCCTTCTTCCTACACACTATGGGATTCTCTGGTACGTCAAATCGGAGAATTTCAAGTTCTATGATATTAGAGCCCCCCACGCAAGATGCAGAACATGCAACGGATTGTATGCTGACTATGGCGGAAAGAAGAGTATCATTCACCCGTATGGCACTCTTGTAAGCGACTTGTGGACAGACATACACAGAATAAGACATAGTAAGAGAAGGGATACTCATCCCTGTCAGTTACCTGAACCATTGCTAGAAAGACTCATCCTAATGACAACTGATGAAGACGATATTGTCTTGGATCCTTTCGCAGGAACGGGAACAACATCAGTGGCAGCAGAGAAGCTTGGTAGGAAACATATAGGAATAGATATTGACAAGGATTATGTAGATATTTCAAATTCTAAGCTCAACAAGACCAATAGGACAATGATTAATGGATGCTATGTTTCATTGTTCTTGAAAAAAATAATGACGATAAGAGACAAAGATTATGAATCAATCAAGAATAGTCTCGAGACTGAGACCATGATGATTAACAAAAAAATGGTCAAAAAGCTTGATTTGCCTTATATAAGAGAAGACGGCTTTAGAATAGAATAATCTAGTTCATTTAGATTATCATATATGACTCAACTTGTTAAAGCTCTTGGCAGATTTCTTGGATTTATATTGCTTATTCAATAAAGATAAGTAAGCGCGTGCAGTTATTCTTAACTAAGAATCGCAAATATGGAAGCGCAGCTTTTGTCAAACCACAAAACGTACTTGGATCATAGTGCCTCAAACCCCGTCGATTCTCGCATCATAGAAGCGATGATGCCATATTTCAAAGAACACTTCGGCAACCCTTCATCCACACATTCACTGGGTCAAGAGGCGCTTGAAGTATTGGAGGAATCAAGGGAGCATGTGGCAAATCTCATAGGAGCCAAGCCTTCTGAGATAATATTCACTTCTGGCGCAACTGAGAGCATAAACATGGCAATAAGAGGGGCAGCTTTCAGAAACAGAACAAAAGGAGACAACATTGTATACTCAGCAATAGAACATATGGCGGTAATGAACACAACCAAGTATCTAGTCAGACAAGGATTCAGAGGAACATCTGTTCCAGTCGACCGCACCGGATTGATAGACGAAGATGCTCTATCCAAATCAGTGCGTGACAAATCAGTTGTCGCCTCAGTGATGTACGCCAATGGGGAAATAGGCACAATTGAACCCGTTCGGGAAGCAGCAGAGATCGTCCATGAGGCTGGAGCTCTCCTACATGTTGACGCTGTAGCTGCAGCCGGTCAAATCCCGATAGACGTCAAACGTGATAGGATGGATTTTCTAACAATCTCATCAAACGACCTATACGGACCTAAAGGCGTAGGAGCCCTATACATCAAAGAAGGAACGAAGATTGAACCCCTTATCCAAGGCGGGGGACAGGAAAAGGGATTGCGGTCAGGCACTGAGAATATTCCAGGAATAGTTGGAATGGCCAAGGCAGCTGAAATAGCGAAAGCAGAGATGGAGCTTGAGTCAAAACGTTTGACCAGAATCAGAGATCATCTTATTGAAGGTACATTGAACAACATAAGAGAATCTTATCTCAATGGGCATAGGACGCAACGTCTCCCAAACAACGCCAATATACGGTTCAGCTACATAGAAGGCGAATCACTTATTCTAAGCCTCGATATGGAAGGAATTCAAGTCTCTTCAGCCTCAGCATGCACTTCCAAGACCCTTGAACCTTCACATGTACTTATGGCAATAGGTCTAAAACATGAAGAAGCTCATGGGTCGCTAGCTTTCACATTTGGGAGAGAGAACGTATTGTCCGACGCTGACTACGTTGTCTCTGCTCTACCGCCAATTGTGAAAAGGTTAAGAATGATATCTCCCTTAACCCCTAAAGAGCTTCTGTCGTGAGCCAAATGTACAGTCAAAAAGTCATGGATCACTTCAAGAACCCCAGAAACATGGGGGAGATCCCGAATGCGGATGGAGTAGGTACTGTTGGAAACCCTGTCTGTGGGGATCTGATGACCATATACATCAAAGTCAAGAAAAACCGGATTGAAGATGTAAAGTTCAAAACCTTTGGATGCGGAGCAGCAATAGCTACAAGCAGTATGACAACTGAACTTGCTAAAGGGAAGACATTGGAAGAGGCTATGAAGCTCACCCGCAAAGATGTAGCCGATAGCCTAGACGGTCTACCCCCGATAAAGATGCACTGCAGCAACCTTGCCGCCGATGGTTTACACGCCGCTATAGAGGATTACCTGAAAAAGAAGGGAGGTGCCAAGAATTGAGTCGAGATTTTGTACAATGCCGCATGTGCAAAACCACCATCTCCGAAAAGGACTGCGCCTTCGCATCAATCAAGAAGGTTATTGATGGAAAAGAAACATACTTCTGCTGTGAACATTGTTCTGACAATTACGAGAAAAAAGTCAGGCGCAAGACCTAATCTTCTGAAGCATTTTCCGATCCTTCTGAGGACTCGGCTACGAACTTATCACAAAGTAGAGCTGTAGATCTGCAAGAACAGAGCGATTTGGCTAAACATGAGTGGATTTCCGAATGCTCAAAGTATTCTCGATTTCATTTGATGAACCAAGCGTATCGGTCTTCGCGAAGCGCTTCAGTTCCTCCCTTATATTCAGTATCTTAACCGGCTCCTTGGAAATGGGGCATTTTGTTTCTTCGTGACATAGGGTGCTGAAGAGACAACTTGGGCATTTGGTAGAGGGTACGTATACGACAGTCATTTCGAAGCGCCTACTTAGCCTTACAGTTGTACTGTTGTATTATTATCTTGCTTTTTACCGTTTACGAAGACAAAATATCGACGCGAAATAGGAATCCTCAGAGAGAAAACTGACGAGAACGAGCCCTTAGCAGGAAAGCGACTGATCATTTTCGAACGCAATATTTTGCTCAGGTTGATTCAAGACTGCTTTGGTGGATTTCGTCTGTTATTTCTCTAGGACTGTTTCGAACGCCTGTTTGATATTGACAAGCGTAGTGTAAGCTTGACTTCTATCCTCCTCCCAGAGGAGGCATAAGGATTATTCGAGCTAGACCAGAATCGAAGGCGAAGATCTGCTCTCTCCCCTTCTTCGACTCGCTAAAAGCCAACCATCCGTCTTCAACATATCTTTCAAACATCTCTTCGGCATTGGAGATTTCTTCATCATTATTCTCGTTCCAAGCGAGCCTCTTGCCTTCCTTTAGGTCATGGTCCCTCATCAGCGACGTAAGAATCTTCACAGCAACGATTTCTCCCAGACCTATCCCTCAACTACCTTGGACAAAGTTAGCCTAATATAAACGATAACCAAATAAGATGAACAACAAGGCGGCTTCATAATGGATAGTCCTATGCAATTATTCGTAGACCGCAGCCTCCCAGGATGTAGCGGGTGCAGAATTTGTGAGAAGATGTGCGCTTTACGCCATGAAAAGAAATGGAACCCCGCCTACTCCAGAATCAAGGTCTATCAATTCTATCCGGGACCCATAGATGTGCCCATTGTATGCCAGTACTGCGAGGACAAGCCATGTGTCTCAGCATGCCCTTTCGGAGCACTATCTTATGATTCGGGCGAATATTTGATGAAGGTTGATGAGAGCCTCTGTACTGGTTGTCAACTCTGTAGCAAGGCATGTGTGGACAATGGTAGAGGAGGATGCATCACCTTCAAACCTGTGCAGGGAACCGCACAGGTATGTGATCTCTGTGGGGGAGACCCTCAATGCGCGAAATACTGCCCTTCAAACGTCCTACATTTCTACCCGCTCTCAAGGTTCCCGAAACGGCTTGCGAAACCTCCTCAAGTAATAGCTGACCAGATAGCTGACCAGTTCTACCCAGTCAAAAAGAGAATCTAATAGGAGATGAGCAGGAAATGGTTGGAGGATACACGGGTAAGATACTAGAAGTGGACCTGACCGATAACAAGGTTAGAACACTGCCTCTGGACTACGATGACGCTACCAAATTCTTAGGCGGAAGAGGGCTGATGAACAAGCTCCTCTGGGACAGATTAACGCCTATGACTCAGGGCTTCGATGAGTCCAATCAAATCATGTTCTTCACAGGTCCATTGACCGGCCTGCTGAGCGGAAACAGAACCCTGATCCGGTTCAAATCCCCACTGACAGCAACATCAACAGGTCTAAACCTGATGGGACACACAGCGACAGGGGGAAACTGGGCGCCTGAACTAAAGTTCGCTGGATTTGACGGGATCATAGTTCAGGGCAAATCTCAGGAACCTATCTACCTGTATGTTCATGATGGAGAAGCAGAGATCAGGAGCGCTCAGAAACTCTGGGGATGCTCAATCTTCGAAACTGAGGTTAGACTAAAAGAAGAACTCGACCCCTTCACAAGAGCACTTTCCATAGGACCAGCGGGAGAAAATCTGGTTCGATACGCTTGCGTCAACAACGAGTACTTCTATTCGGGCTCCAGATGCGGTGCAGGAGCCGTTATGGGAAGCAAGAAGCTCAAGGCAATAGCTGTTCGAGGAAAATTAGACATACCAGTGGAAGATCCCGAAATGCTTCTTGAATTGGAGAAGACCGCTTATGAAGAGCTCACGGCTAACCCAGCACTGACCTATCATAGAAAACGCTGGGGCTCAACTACAGCAAACATATCGTCAAGCGATTCATCAACAGGACCTTTGAAGAATTGGCGAGAATCATATTGGGGAGATGAAATCGAGAAGGCTGGAGCACTCCAATTCGAGAGCCGGCTACGAGTCAAGAACCGAGGATGCTACGGATGCCCCCAGCCCTGCAACCAGCTAGGAATCATAAGAGAAGGCCCATGGGCCGGATCATTTGACATCCCTGACTATGATTCAACGGACCTATTACACCCAAACTGTGGAGTAACAGACCCTAACGGCCTATATGCGCTTAGCTCTTTCCTGGACAAGAATGGTATGGATTCAATTAGCACAGGCAACACTCTTTCCTGGACAATGGAGTGCTATGAGAAAGGAATACTCAGCAAAGAAGACTTAGACGGAATAGAACTGACCTGGGGCAATGTCCCAGCAATGTTCAAAATAGCTGAGAAAATTGCGCACAGAGAAGGAATCGGCAACCTCTTGGCAGAAGGAATCCGCATTGCGTCAATGAAAATTGGAAAGGGATCTGAGAAATTCGCTATGCACTGCAAAGGAGTGGAATGGGGAGTAGGCGGAGCAGGAAATAACAGAAACAAGAGAGAGACCTTCTGCTACGTAATGTCTGACCACGGAGGCGTCCATCTATATGGTACTAACATTGAAGGACAGAACAGAACAGCGATAGCGGATTCACTCACAATTTGCATGAGGAATCTTGGAAACGAACCGGGCACCATACAATTGCCGACCATAACAAAAGCGCTGAAAGCAGCTACAGGATTGGACCTACTAGGCAGCCAAGAAGAATTCGATGAAGTCGCTAACCGTATACTAATCTTGGAACGGGCATGGAACATTAGAGAAGGCCTTCGACCTGATAGAGATGATGTTCTCCCTGAAAGAGTCTTCACCGAGCCTCTAACATTGGGACCAAAAGCAGGAACAGCCCAAGCAATCTATGATAGAAAACAGTTTGAGGCCGATAAACAAGAATGGTATTTGGCACGAGGATGCGATGAACATGGAATTCCGACAGAAGAGACTCTGAAGAAACTTGGTCTGTCATTCACTATCCCAGCACTTGAAACTGCACGGTAACCTAACCTATATTTCAATCCCCGTGAGACTAACTCAACTAGCTTCTTTCAACCCAGCCAATTATTGACAGCGTATGCTATCGAAGAATTGGCAATGGAGAAGACAGCATCATGGAACCCCGTTATTGTTATAAACATTGAATAGGTCTCTGACTCTGGTGATTCTATGGATAAGGCTGAGATGAAGATTAAAGTCTGCAACGCCATCGATCGGCGTGCAGCTGAAATAATTTCTGTAGGCGACACAATATGGCGCAACCCGGAGGCAGGGTTCCGAGAAGTCAAAACAGCAAAACTTCTCGCGGACAAGCTTAGAAGCCTCAGCCTAGAGCCTGAAGAAGGAATCGGCATTACCGGGGTGTTAGCAAAGATAAGAGGCAGAACTGATAGGCCCAATATAGCTGTCATGGGCGAGATGGATGCACTGATTATTCCGGAGCATCCTGAAGCTGACCCTGTTACCGGCGCAGTCCATAGTTGTGGACACGTGTCTCAGGCAACAAATACTTTGGCGCTTGCCATGGGTTTAGTCGACTCTGGAATTATGTCAGACCTAGACGGTACAGTCACAATCTTAGAGGTACCATCTGAGGAACCTATAGAATTAGAATGGAGACAACAGCTGAGAGAGAAGGGAAAACTGTTCTTCACCGGCGGCAAACAGGAATTCATCAGAGCAGGCAAGTTTGATGACATTGATATGGTCCTCACATCACACATGGGAGGAGACTCCAAACATAAGATCGGAGTCAGAAGCAGTGATCCAGCGCCAGGAAGCGATGGATATATGGCGAAGAAGTATGTTTTCAAAGGAGTTGAAGCTCACTCAGGCACAGTGCCATGGAACGGTGTAAATGCTCTAAACGCTGCGGCATTGGGTTTGCTCGGCATACATGCTCAGCGAGAGACATTCAAAGATGAAGATGCAATTAGAATCAGTCAAGTCATCTCTAAGGGAGGAGATTCCCTCAACGTCATTCCTTCTGACGTTCACATGGAACTTATGGTCCGCGGGGCATCAGTTGAAGCAATCAAGGACGCATGTAGAAAAGTGGACCGCTCCATGAAGGCAGGAGCTATGGCCGTTGGAGCTGAATTGGAGATAACGAATATGCCGGGATATCTCCCCAGACCGGGCGGTTCTAGTCCAGAGATCACCAGAATTTTGCGCGAGAATGCTATCCAACTTCTTGGTCCAGAACAGGTTTCAGCTGGTCCGCAGAGAGCAGAAGGCAGTGCAATTACACCAAGTGGAGTTGTCAGCGATTCCAATGATGTGTCAGCGATTGTTCCATTAGTCAGTCTCCAGGTTAGTGGGCAAGCTGGGCGAGGACATAGCAGAGACTATAGAATAGTCGACAAGGAGAACGCGTATGTTACACCAGCCAAGATCTATGCTATGGCCATTATCGATCTTCTAGCAGATGGTGGATCAGCGGCTAAGAAGGCCATCGCCGAATTCAAACCAAGAGTGGAAAAGCAAGATTACATGAACCATTGGCACAGCATCTTAGCACAAGAATAGTCAGAAACAGTCACCCAACAGCATTCCACTAAGAACCAGAACCTCTCTTCGCCTATCAAACGAAGGCTGGAGAAGACAATGAGGCAACACTCGTAAAGCGCGAACCGAGGTCAAACGACGATAATCTGAGTCAGAAGGCGCAGAAAAAACTGTTCAAAGAATTGAACAGCATTGAACAGGCTGTTCACAATTGTTTCATTATATACTCGAGTCAAGTACCACAAATCTATAGCGCACATCTATGAAAGCGCTTGAAGGGCGGAAAGATGGCTTACAGTCCCAAGAGCTTGCTTCTCCATGGCGGTGCCGGCGTAGCGCGCGCGCCTCGATGATTAATGATTGGTCTTGATGCTGCCTCAAGTATCCGATCGGGAACGTTTGTTGGTCCAGGAATCATGATCAGTTGTTTATTGATCATGAGAATCCGCTCAAAGACTGACTGAAATCTTGCGAATAAACTGTATAAATCTTATGACAGCCGCTGAAGATGGCCTCGTGAATTATGAGCTTCCAATGGCGGTACCGTGGTTCATGTCATAGCTGCTAAGCCTGACTATTGCAAATGAGAAGATTTCTCTATTCCTACGTGCTTCTGTGAAACATTCCCTCAGGAGAGCTGAAGCGGGTCTAGGCTTTCATTTGCATGGAAGAAGATGTATTCTACTCAAGCCGCTGGAGCTGTAAAGTCTTCGCAGCGTTGAGCAATATA
>JBGOZA010000031.1:0-10247 GCA_041480025.1 Bathyarchaeia archaeon
TCTGTTCGAATCTGAAACTTGTTGCAATTGCTGCAATGGAAAAGAAGACGAACAGAAGTATCAACCATTCCCATCCACCCATGAGCAACACGAGAAAGCCAACGAATAGCGCTGAAATTATGCCGTATCTATCGAGAATTCTTTTGAAAAAGACAAGCATTCCTATTCCTGCAAGAACAAGAAGGCCGACAAAAGCACTGTAGATGTCGAGCATTATTTCACCTTTGTCTGAGTGTTTCGAGTATTAGCCAAATCGGTTGTGTCTACCTGAGTCCACATATAATCTATTGAGGGCATCAAGAAGAGCTTCCACATTTGGTTTCCTAGAACTAATCAGAGGAATCCTTTCGAGTTCTGCCAGATGTATAGCTAGCCTGTCGGTTTCTAGTGCTCCGTGGATGACTATCAGTTTTGGTTTAATAGTTTGGACTCTAACTGCCACCATGGGTGAGCGCCCTGTGGAGACATTTGTGAATATTAGAGCACGCTCGGAAGTAGCACCAAGAATCTGGTAGAAATCAGCTCCAGAAAGAGTCTCGATTGCGCGGATGCTGTCTAGCATTGTGTAACCGTAAATATCTCTATCCATATAGCTTCTAGCCGCTACAACAACTCCATCTACTGCGAGGCAGAGCTGCTCGGCACTTAGAGGCGACGTAAACTCTTTCATGTCGATAACAGCACCTGCTGTTCTGGGAGTTACGCTTGTCAGTTGCCTTAAGATCCGGCTGCCTCTCTGTTCGTCCAAGGTTAATAGTCCTTCTACAAAGCGTCTGAGGAACATCGTTCCAGGTGAGCGCCTACCAGCCTCGTAATCGCTTACTACCGATGGAGAAACATCTATCTTTTCGGCCAGATTGCTTGTCGTAACCGAGAAAATCTCTCTCCATTTTCTAAGTGTCATCCCAGATTGTGAAGACAGAACTATTTCTCCCACTATTCTGCGAGCAAGCTCCTCCTTAATCACGGTCGGAATTGCATCTGTCTTGTTCTCAACCATGTTGTCCAGGACACCTTAGGAAAAGAAGAACATTGTCTATTCCATCATAAATATCTCATATTGTGCAGACATTCTGCCATCAACACCGCACCCTTAGCAGCACCCATCTTTGTGTTGTGACTCAGTAGGACATATTTGACACCGTTTTCAAGCACCGAATCGAGACGTATTCTACCCACTGTTGTAGCCATACCATCGAAATTATCTCTGTCAAGCCTTGGTTGAGGTCTGAAAGGATCATCATGGACAACTATCATTTGGCGAGGCGCCGACGGAAGATCGGCATACAACTCCTTACCGAACCTCTCGAAGCTATTCTTGACGTCTTCCACGCTACATTCCTTCTCCAAAGACACAAATACTGCTTCGGTATGGCCATCAATCACATTCACACGTGTGCAAGTACATGTCACGCCGATTCTCAGTGGATCTATCACGCCACCACAAAGAGTCCCCAAGATCTTTGATGTCTCACGCTGCACTTTCTCTTCCTCTCCGGGGATGTATGGAATAACATTGTCAACAATATCCAAGCCAATAACACCAGGCGAGCGACCTGCACCAGAAATGGCTTGTAGAGAAGTCATAACAACATTTCTCACCCCAAAATCGTCGAGTAGAGGCTTGAGAGTGATGGCAAGGCCTGTGGTAGTACAGTTGGGCTGGGTCGTGATGAATCCTTTCCATCCTCTGTTTCTTCTCTGAGACTCTATGAGCTGGGCATGATTTGAGTTTACTCCTGGAATAAGTATTGGTACGTCATCAGAATATCGATAGGCTGAGGCAGTACTGACAACGGGTTTCTTCTCTGCGTATTTCGGTTCAAGTTCCTTGGCTACGTCTGACTCTACGGCTGAGAAGACAACATCGATTTTCGAGAGATCCATTTCTTCTGCATCTTCAACTTTCATATCAAGAATTTCTGCGGGTGGTTGTTCTTTTGAGAACCATCGCGTCGCTTTCGTATGTTCGTCACAGAGAGCCTCTCGATAAGTCTTGCCTGCTGAGCGCTCCGAAGCCGCCAAAGTTGTCGTCTCAAACCAGGGATGTTTATGCAGAGCAAGAACAAACTGTTGCCCTATGACGCCTGTGGCCCCTACAATAGCTGTTCTGATTTTGTCCATTACTTTGGTATTCACCAGTGCTACGGTGATGAATCGGTATGGAGGCTGATATTTCTTTTGGAGTCGGTTAGCGCGCGTTTATCTAGGGGTAGACATCAAACTAGTCTTTGTGGAACAGATAGCGTTTTCTCTTAGCTGGCTTACTCACTTTGCTAATTCACGACCAGAGAGTGAGCCTCCAAGAAAGTTCTGCAGATCATGTGGAAGCGTCATTTCGTATGACGCCACGTATTGTCCAAATTGTGGAGTTATTCAAGAGATACCTATTGCGTCTTCACCAGCAAAATCCGTCGAAAGAGGAAGAGAATCTGTAGCTAGAAGAATAAGGAAACTGCGCTTTGCCCTTTTCTTCTTGAGTTTGGCAATATTTATTGCTTCGTTCATCTTCGGTTCAATGGCTCCTCTTTCGCGGCAAGAGGCACAAGTCATAATTGATGAGTTCAATACCCAGATTGGGTCAAATCCCACTGTTTATCAAATCTTCGCAAACAATGTTACGCTCTGCTTACTATTTTTCGTCCCCTTCTTTGGGACGGCTTTTATGACATTTGTAGGTTACAATACTGGAGTCGTTCTCTCAGCACTCTCGCTGCTAAGCCCGCAGTCGGGTAACGCTGTGGCACTAGCTCTTACGCTCTTTTTGTTTCCGTGGACATGGATGGAGTTCGCGGCATACAGCCTGGCTTCGAGCACTGGTCTTATGGTAATCATATCCGCCATTGGCAGAAGACTTAGGATGGAAGCAAGAAGATTCCTCATAGCATTGGCCATAGCAACATTTCTGCTGATAGTTGGGGCAATAATAGAGGAACTGGCGATAAGTATTGCCATGGCTGGCTAAAGGAAGCAATTTAAGATATTGCTATCATTCTGATGAGCATGGTCAACAAGAGAAAACGACCCTCGTTGGATGATTATTTCATGGAGATTGCTTGTGTTGTTTCAAAGCGTTCCACTTGTCTCCGTGAGAATGTGGGTGCTGTATTGGTAAGAGACAAGCACATTCTTAGCACAGGATATAATGGTGCTCCAGCAGGATTACCACACTGCGAGGAAGTCGGTTGTCTAAGAGAGAAACTGGGGGTGCCCTCAGGAGAGCGCCATGAACTGTGTCGAGGAAGCCACGCTGAAGCGAACACCATAATTCAAGCAGCTCTACATGGCGTCAGTTCTGAGAATTCCGTAATGTATTGCACCCACCAACCATGCGCGATGTGCACGAAACTAGCGATAAATGCAAGAGTCAAGGAGATTGTCTACAAGTTTCCCTACCCAGATAGTCTGAGCCTCCAGCTCCTTAATGACGCGAAGATAAAGATTAGGAAACTCGAGACTTGAAGCTAGAGCACTGTGTGTGATGCCCTCTTGTTGCAGCCATGCAATTTCCCAATAGAAGCGGATTCTGATAATCCTTAAGTATCGCTAAGGTCTTGGGTAGAAAGTCAACTAGGTGGACCATCAACATGCCAAAGAGAAGCAGCAGCATGGCTTATACGCGAGTAGAGTACGTTCACAGTAAGCCTCCCCCGAGAGTCACTCGTTTCACGCTTGGAGATACCAGACTTGATTATGAGTATAGAGTCAATATGGTGGCACCTCATTCCATAGAACTCAGCGGAAAGTCCCTTGAGGCTGCGCGGGTAACAGCTAACAAAGTTCTAGGAATCGAGGCGGGACAGCAATTCTTACTTAAAGTTGTGACGTACCCCCATGAGATAGTAAGAGCCCACAGGTTCATGGGATTTGCCGGTGCTGATAGACTTAGTCAAGGAATGAGAGCATCTTTTGGACGAGCAAGTGAAAGAGCTGCGGAGGTAAACGCGGGTCAAACCATTCTATCTGTCTACTGCATGGAGTCTGGGATTGAGAACGCAAAAACGGCATTGGCAAGAGCCTCTAAGAAACTTCCTATACCTTGCAGAATTGAAATCGAAGACCTCAAGAAGACGGAACCAGCATAGAGTTTAGTCTAGCTCTTGTTGGTCGATGTTGGTTGAAAAAACAGCAACTAGAGATGACTCTTTCTCATCTTAGGCGCGCACCTTCACCGCAAATATCCAACGAAGCCTATGACTTGGGCTCAGCAGCAGCTTCAGATATCCTCTTTACCGCTGACGAGCTGTTCAGAGATATCAGAGGTCGCCGAGTCCTTGATCTTGGCTGTGGTTCAGGCATACTAGCTATTGGAGCCGCTCTTCTGGAAGCCGAAGATGTCGTTGGAATTGACATAAATATCGAGAGCATCAAAACAGCAATACGGAACGCCAGTGATTTAGGAGTCACAGTAGATTTTGTCGCAGGAGACATTGAGGCGATCCGCGGGCTTTTTGACGTAGTGGTGATGAATCCCCCGTTTGGAACGCGTAGAAAAGGTAATGACGTCATCTTTCTGACAAAGGCTATGAAGGTATCTAGAAGAGTCTACTCTCTACACAAGAGTGGTGAACTGAATCGGTCGTTTTTGATAAAAACCATTGAGAGACTTGGAGGAAAGGTAGACGCGATATTTAGTATGAGGATAAACATTCCCAGAACCTATGAGTTTCACAAAAAGGAACGCTACGCAGTTGATGTTGATCTTTTCAGAGCAGTTAGCGAATCATCTACATTATTAGCGGAAAGAAACGCAATCGGCCAAGAGCAGGGGTGTTTATAAGAGACGCACCCGGGTAGTGAAAAGCGACTCTTGATCTGCGAGAGGTACGAAACGGTTAAAGACACCTAATAGGATGACTGATTCAATGACTTTGAAAGACAAAGTACCTCAGAGAGTTGTTTCGCCCGGCGAACAATTGGGTGTAATTGAGGAATTCATAGCTGGACCGGGTACATTCGTCGAGGACGGAGAAATATACTCATCAGAGACTGGAATCTTACAGCTCGACCTTAGACGAAGGGAAGTCCTTGTTAAACCAGTCACGCATAGACCTCAGGTTCCAAAAGTTGGAGACATTGTTGTCGGAAAAGTTGTAAGCACATCAGACAAGACGTTATCAGTTGTAATAAATGAGATAAGTGGTCAAAAGACCGAAGGGGAGCTGACTGGGATCATGCATGTATCAGATATCGCAAGAGGTTATGTGAAAAGTGTACATGACGCATTCACAGTTGGCGATATCGTCAGGGCTCAGGTGATAAGCACCAAGAACAGAGAGTATCATCTCAGTACGCAAGACGACAGACTTGGCGTCTTAAAAGCAGAATGCATCTATTGCGGTCAGTCATTGATCGTCACGGGAAGAACTCTAAGATGCAACAACTGTGGAGAAGAGGGCCGCAGAAAGCTAGCTAATGACTTCGGCAGAGAATCAAGCGGGTGGGTAATATGAAAGTAAATGTCTTGAAACATGAAGGAAACGAACTCCGCATTGAGCTATTTGGCGAAAGGCACTCTTTCTGCAATGCACTACAGAGCATATTGTTGAAGGATGAAACCCTGGATTTCGCTGGTTATAATCTTCCTCATCCTTTGGTTGGTCAACCAACCATATATATTAGAGGAAAAGGTAGAAGAGACCTTTGGAAGGCACTTCTGGACGCATCAGAGGGCCTGCAGAAGGAGCTAGAGCAGATTCAGAAAACGTTCCAAGAAGCTTGGAAAAATGAAACGAACTCTGCCGTCGAAAATAGCGAATAGATTCCCAATCACACATTCAAGAATCATTGAAGTAATGATGGACAAGAACCTAGCCAAACTCGGCGACACCTACGTCAACTTCACGTTCTCGCTTGCAGAATCTTATCGAGTTGGAAAAGGCACTAATTCCAGGGTCACAACTAAGGTATTGGCAGAATCTCTAAAAAGAGCAGGCCTAAGGTCGCTCATGCCAAGAAGAACACCTCTTCACGAACAGGCAGATGCTGTTGAAGCTCTGGCAATATACTCATGGCTTGTCAAGGCGATGACTGTAGAAGAATGCGTCTCACTACTCTCCGACGAAGGGAAAGAAGCGGTTGAACTTTTCACAGGATTAATCCAAGAGATCGCTGGAAGACTAGGCTTTGTCGAAAAGAGTGGCTAGGTTCAGAGAGATTAAGAAAGAAGTACGGATCATGGGCATCGATGATTGTCCATTTGACCCTGCTCGACAAAAGAGGACAATTGTTTTGGGGATTGTCTTCCGTGGGGGGCTGTGGCTAGACGGAGCAACGAGCACGGATGTCGAAATCGACGGAAGAGACTCTACAGAAAGAGTGGTTGAAATGGTGAAGTCTTCTCCACATTACAAACAGCTGCGAGTGATAATGATGGATACAATCACTCTAGCGGGTTTCAATATTGTTGATATCACGAGACTTAACCAAGAGACCGGGTTTCCAATAATTGCCGTCACGAGGGAGAAACCTAACAACGATGACGTGAAGTCTGCCCTCAGAAATCTTCCTGACTGGGAAGACCGATGGAGAATGATTGAAAACGCAGGGGATCTCAACGAGATTCGCGTCAGAAACACAACCATCTTTGCTCATATAGCAGGCATTTCGACAAATGACGCAGAGGCCATAGTCCAAATCTCCTCAACAAGAGCGAATTATCCTGAACCTCTTCGAGTAGCTCATCTCCTTGCACATGGCCTATACCCTAAGATTCACCAATAAGAATAAGAGGAACAAACTTCTTCTGAGTGAGAAACCTGCTAACATTAGATTCTAAACTAACAGGAAAACGTGGTTCACCTTGGAATTCTGCCCCAAATGTTCGACCCGACTTGTCCTCCGGAAACATGATACGCAAGAAGGAAAACTCGCGTTCATATGCCCGAAATGCGGCTTTGTCAAAGATGCTGCCAAACAGGAATCAACGACCGTAGCACCTATCGACAGAGTACAGCAGGACCAGGTAGCAGTAATAGGAGAGGAAGAAGCCAAGATACGTACGATGCCGACGATGAGAGCGGAATGTTCAAAATGCCACAACAATGAGGTTTACTGGTGGATGGTTCAGACAAGAGGCGCCGATGAATCACCCACGCAATTCTTCCGATGTACACAATGCGGATACACTTGGAGGGAGAGTGCTTAGCTTCTTAAACCAGAGAAGCTATCTCTCTTAGATATCCGAGGAGGAAATTCAAACATGGTCTTCAAGGCCAGAATGGCTGACGCGAAGGTATGGAAGAACCTCATAAGTGCAATAGCAACCTTGGTTGATGAAGCGAACTTCAGCGTCGACGGAGAAGGAATAAGACTCAGAGCAATGGATCCTTCTCATGTAGCTATGGTCGACTTCGAATGGCCAAAAGAGAGTTTTGAAGAATATCTATGTGATGAACCTACCAAACTTGCTGTTAATGTTTCTGAAATGTTGAAACTTCTTAGACGAATAGGCGGGGACGAATCGATCGAATTAGTAGTTGAGCCGGGCAGTCCCAAGTTAATGATGATTCTGAAAAGCAAGTATACTCGCACTTTTGGAATGTCAACTCTTGAGCCTTCTACCGAGGAAGTCCCAACACCAAAGATTTCCTTTAATGCCTCAGCTAGGCTAACAACTTCACTTCTTAGGAACGCACTCGAAGATGCTGGAGCAGTTAGCGACCATATTATATTCGATGCCTCCAAAGAGAAGCTGACTGTAAGAGCTACTGGTGACGTGGGTAACGTTGTAGTCGATGTTGAGAAAGGCAGTGATGAACTCCTAAGCCTCGAGGCAAAGGATAACGCACGGTCCACTTTTAGTCTGAACTATCTTTCAGAGATGGTAAAAGCAGCCTCCAACCTATCAGATGTAGTCATGTTGGAGTTCTCCACAGATATGCCTGTGCGACTCAATTTTGAGCTGCCATCAAAAGGTAGGCTTCAGTATTATCTTGCACCCAGGATTGAAAGTACATAGTTGCGTACCAACATAGCTTGTTCTGTTCACCCATCTCTTGACTGACACAAGCGCGTGCTCAAATATCGCAATATTCCTGAATAACTCAATGGCGGACCACCTGAAGTATCATGACCGAAAAGGACTTATATATCGTCGATGACTCATACGAACCCGCAACGCAAGGCGAGTTGCTTAATAGGTTAATCGACCTATCGTGAGTTTGCCCGATGAAACCCGAAAGGTGAGGCAAGATGTCAAAACCATTCTACGTAAAGATATCAGTTCCAAAAGAACTATCGGACATAGCATATGAAGCTCTCCAAGTAGCCCGAGACACTGGGAAGATACGACGAGGGACCAATGAGACCACTAAAGCGATAGAACGAGGAATCGCAAGTTTAGTCTATATAGCCGAAGACGTCCAACCACCAGAGGTTGTAGCGCATCTCCCCCTTCTTTGTGAAGAGAGAAAAATAAACTACATTTTTGTACCCAGCAAGAATCAATTGGGTCAGGCGACAGGCCTAAATGTCGGTTCAGCCGCGGCTAGTATAGTGGAAGCAGGAGATGCAGCAGAGCTAGTTAAGGAAATAGCTACCAAGATTGATGCTCTTAAGAAGGGCGCGACGGCTTGAGTACAAGAGCAAGCTTAATTCCGGCAGAAGTAATTCAGGCCATGGAGCGGTCAGGAGCAACGGGAGAGGTTATTCTTGTCCGCGTTAGAGTATTGGAGGGCCCTGACAAAGGAAGAATCATAACACGGAACGTGAAAGGCCCTGTTCGTGAAGGAGATATCTTAATGCTCCGTGAAACGGAGAGAGAAGCCAAGAGAGGCGGAACCTACTAGGCGGGAACATTATGCCAAGATCTTATGATTGCTCCTTCTGTAATAGAGAGATACCTGTTGGCTCCGGCATTATGTATATCAGGAATGATGGAACCGTTCTAAGATTCTGTTCAAGCAAGTGCCGAAAGGCACTCCTTGAAAGGAGTGTTGACGCGAGAAAACTGAAGTGGACCAAGAGCTAGTAGATCACGGTCCTGAGTTATTCGTTAGATATCCGTCACAATATGTAAGAGATTTCAAATCTTTCTAAGTTCTTTCATTTCTTAGAGTTTTTTGCTCTGGCTTCGTAATAGGCTGCCCGCCAACTTCAGACCTGGAAGACTAAGAACAATAGATTGGCCTTTCCAAAGAAGGGCTCCCCAGATTCAACCCAGCGAATGATTCATAGTTCACAAGCTTCAGTGAAGTATCTTACTCCGGTTTTCGACATCAAGTGATTTCAGTGAACGGTGGCTGCATTTAGGGGAAGAAGAAATAAGAAACCTGCCAAAATGATAGGAGGCATCACTATCATCAAGAGATTTTGGTTGAGGAGACATACAGATGTCTAAGACAAGAGAAGTTACGAGAAAGAAGATAATCTTCATCGGGGCTCCAGGATCTGGAAAAGGAACATACTCTTCAAGACTCTCACCTATACTGGGAATTCCTCACATAGCAATTGGTGATATTTTCAGGGAAGAAGTCAAGAAAGGGACAGCCTTGGGCAAACAGGTCGCGGAGTATATGAGTCGCGGCGAACTCGTGCCCGATGAGATTACGATAGCCGTGCTGAAGAAACGGTTATCCCAGGCAGATGCTAGCAAAGGATTCATACTTGATGGATATCCTCGTACAATCCCTCAAGCAGAGGAACTTGAGAAGATAGCCAAGATAGATGTGGTTCTTCTTCTCAACATACCTTATGATATATTACTTGAGAAACTGACTGCGCGCAGAGTCTGCGGAAACTGCGGGGCAATTTATAATGTAGCCAATATTCAGCGGACAATCAACGGTGTTGTCTATGATTTGCCTGCGATGGGATCTAAGAAGGATGGCGTATGCGACATCTGCGGCGGCGAACTTGTGCAAAGAAAAGATGATACCGCACAAGTAATTCAAGATAGGATGGACGTGTACGCTAGACAAACAAAGCCTTTGATTGAATTCTACAAGAAAAGAAGACTAATTGAGAACATATTTGTGTCCGCCGGTCCTGAGGAAATGCTTCCCAAGATTCTAGACCAGCTAAAAGCATCAAAGAACAGACGTAGGGAGGAATCGTTATAGGCTTCGGCTTGAGTAGTCAAGTCTAGTACAGCTCTTTTGCGAGGAGTGAAGGTGACCGAGAATGAAACAGTCCTTAAGACAACCTATAGTCACCATTCTCGGGCACGTAGATACTGGCAAGACGTCTCTTCTCGATAAAATAAGAGGATCTAGTGTAGCAGCACGAGAACCTGGGATGATGACCCA
>JBGOZA010000032.1:0-10195 GCA_041480025.1 Bathyarchaeia archaeon
AACCTAGACCAAGGTCACCATGCATCATTTTCAAGATATGCTGAAGAATCGAGGCCTGGGTTTCCTCTTCGCTTCAGCTCTTCTTCAGCCATTTTTCGCTGCCTCCAGAACCGGAGAAGTCTACGTTCAGTCGTGTGTTCCCAGTAACTGATTCCATCTTTTCCTCGTTTACTCTGCATTCCCTTGAACTCAAGGGTTGCGTCTTCTCTCAGCACTACCCTGCAGAGAATATTCGATGCGACCTGTGTCTGTATGTCGCATAGCTTCTTGATCGCATTGTTGCTCACGGCTAGATCTAGTTTACTCGTGGTCTGAGTCATCTCTACCCAAACATATTTCTCAACGCCAGTCGCGATTTCCAGGATGATCTGATCGTAGCCGTCTAAGAGGCTGTGAAGGTTAGTGACCCAGGCGCGCGCCGTTGAGTCAGAAGGATTGTAGGTGCATTCTATGAAGCGGTCCTCGAAGGAATATCGATCGGCAATAATCAATCCTAGCTGTCTGGGCTCGAAGAGCCAGTTGATTATCGGTTCAGCAGCCTTCTTGTCACCCAGTGATCCAAGAGTCAACGCTAATCGGTCTTGAGTGTGCTGGTTCGGAGAATCCCTCAAGGCCTGAATCAATGATTCAGCGTCACCAATACTCACCAAAGCATTCTTGATTGAGTCGAAGCTGCTTCCCCCGAACCCGGTAGTCAAGGCCTGAACAAGTGGCTCAACCGCCCGCTTATCCCCGATGCTTCCCAATGCAGATGCGGCCATAATTTTAATCTGCTCATTCCCATCATTCAGGGCTTGAACAAGCGGTTCAACTGCCCTGGAATCCCTCAACTGGGCTAGCGCACCTATCGCCTCAATCCTCAGATGCTGAACATCACCAAGGTTACTAGAGTCTTCTGGAGGCCTCAGGAGTCTAGTCAACCCTTCCACATCTCTCTTTTTGGCCATCCTCTCCACGTTGGGTTTGAAAAACCTCAACATAATTGGCCTTCCCCCTGCACAAAAGAACATATCTAGTCGCAACATGCTTTTATCACTTAGGAAAAAGTAATCCAGCTAAAAGGGTCGAAATGAGGGGACGCTGCCTAGAGCGCGCGCTATTTACTCTAGATATCTCGTCGGATCATCTATTCCTGCATCTTTGAATGCTCTTCTCCTATTCATACATGATTCACATTTTCCACAGTGCTCAAATCCATTTTCGTAGCAAGACCATGTGTACTCAAATGGTACGCCGAGTTGAACTCCTATTCGAATAAGCTCGGATTTCTGGAGACTGTTGAAAGGTGCTTCAATACTTATGTCTCTTTCAGTTCCTAGTTTGGCAGCCTTCTCAAAAGCTTCATAGAACGTTCTGCGGCAGTCAGGATAGAAGGCTTCATCTGAGCCATGGGCACCATAGAATATCTTGTCTGCTCCAACGGAGACTGCATAAGCCACAGCTATTGAAAGGAAGACACCGTTCCTGAAAGGCACGATTATTGGGTCACTAAAGCTTGAGGTCATAGGAATATCTGGATTGCAGAGAGAAGTGACATCACCGAAAATGTCCTTCAACGGTGAAAGATCCAAAGACTTCCATTGAACACAGAGACTTTCAGCAATCTTCCGAGCAGACTCAACCTCTCTGTCCGCAATCTGACCATATTTGAAAGTAAGCGCATAGACATCATACCCCTCTTTCTTGGCCCAGTACGCCACTGTGGAGGAATCTGCGCCACCACTTAAGACAACAACAGCCTTCCCTTTCCCCATACTCACCACCATTTGAAACGCTTGTCGACCAGTTTAAACACGGCAGCACCGAGGACACAGACTATCTGCTCAGCCACAAACAGAGGAGGAAGAGTCAGAATCATTGGCAAACTGAGGACCAAAGGTTGGCTTAACATCCAGCTAACACTCAGAGAAATGATCGCTGCAGTAACTGCACCAGCCGTCAGATACCGCCTCTTCAACAACTTCGCGACCTCAAAGCCGGCTAAACCGGCAAACAGACTCATCAGAGGCATGAATAGAACCTCATAATAGAGTGGAAACGGTGTGAACAAGTTTCCGACAGCGACGCCCAAAGCATATCCTACTGCTAGAACCCGTCGACGAGCTATTCCTGGCCTTAGTGCTCCAGCCAATCTGAACTGCAAAGGTCCAAAGGATATTGGAGCGAAAACAAAAACCAATACAGCATATAACGACGCAAACGTTGCCACTAGCGCCAAGTCTCTTGTTCGAGTGTTGGTACGTGCAGCCCTTCGTATGTTCATTTCTTGCCTCCCCACTCCGGGTTTTGTTTTATGTGGCGGAACGGGTGGGAGACTCCACTCACCCGCCAAATCCACCATGGATCAGAGAATACTAATAAACTTTGAGAAAGTTACGGGAGCGGTCGGACACCCAAAGTCAAAGTTGTGAAGAGTTTCTGGTTTCCGCGAATAATTGTAAGAACCACATTGTCACCTGGAGCACAGTTTCTCTCCAAGTATGCTGAAAGATCATCGAGCTGTTTCACTTTCAATCCGTTGACTCCGACGATTAGGTCGCCACCAATCTTGACAACTTGCCCTAGGACATTCACATCTCTGTTTCCACCCCTAATCCCCGCTAGATCAGCAGGACCACCGGAAGTTGCGCCTCCAACGAGGAACCCGTAAGTCACATTCAGACCAGCAGCGACGCCAATATCATAGTCCAAGTCGACTCCCAGAACTCCAAGGTACGGGTGGTTGTAGGTTCCATTGGCTATTAGGCTAGGAGCCTCTCGTCGAATAGTGTCTGATGGAATTGCGAATCCTACTCCACTTGACGTGTCTGTCGCAGAGATAATTGCGGTATTCATCCCAACGACTTCTCCGTCCAGATTCAGCAGTGGACCGCCAGAGTTACCTGGGTTAATTGCTGCATCTAGCTGAATCACATCCACTATCCTATAGTTGCCATCGGTGTCCAAGTCTCTTCCAAGCTGGCTGACAATACCAGACGTTAATGTTCCGCTTAATCCGAATGGGCTGCCAAGCGCTAGAACTGTCTGTCCGACAATAAGATCCGAGCTGTTCCCCAAAGGCAGCTCCTTCAACCAATACATGTTGGTTGACAACTTGATCAATGCCAAATCACTGTACACATCAGTCCCAACTACAGTCGCCTTCGAAGAATTGCCATCCCCAAAAGTAACCAAGATGTCAGATGCATTCTCAACCACGTGATTATTCGTTACCAAGTACTGGTTCTTGTTATCAACCAGGTATACAAAACCTGACCCCAGGGCATGAGCTTCTAATCCTTGAGCAGTCTGCAACCTATTCTCAATCACAGCTATCGAACCGATACTTGCATCATAGATGCTAGGTATCAGCGCATTATCGGATTGGTTGATATAGACGGTGCCACCAAGCTTGGAAGACAAATCACTAATCTCCGCTTGAAGGCTAGCAATCTGGTCCTGAAGCTGCTTCAAGTCCGGACTTGGCGTCAGACTTGAATAGAACATCATAGCGCTGTTGGCTAAGACCATAATTCCCAACAGAAGAGAAACATACATCCAATGCTTGGAATCAATTTCAGACATACTCAGTCGTTGAGTCGATGGTTGATTTAATCTTAACTAACTCGTGAAGCTTCTCTGATCATATTGAAGGAAACCATGAATTGGATACCCAAAGGCCCAAGAGGCGTCGACCAGGAGATAAAGAAATATCTAGGGACGAAACCTCTCTTCAGATAATCTGATTCAGAGGCATCAATCAATGAAGAATGACGCCATCATCATAGGCGCTGGACCTGCCGGTCTGGTCGCCGGAAGAGTCATCGCTAGCAGAGGCTTCAGTGTAACTATCTTGGAGAAAGAACGTCATCTCGGAGTGAAACCATGCGGCGAAGCCTGCAGCGCAGCGACACTTAGAGATGCCCTCGGCGACGCAAAGGGAGATTTCGTAATCCGAGAAATAAAAGGAGCAAGAGTCTACGCACCCAATGAGAAGAGCGTCCTAATCAAAGGAGATGCGGGAGTAGGCTGCATCATAAACAAAGCTCGTTTCCTTGAACACCTCGCGTGGAAAGCCGCTGAGGCAGGCGCCACTATCCAGATGGATAGCCCCGTCACAGATTTTCAGAGAAAGGAGAAACAGATACAACTCAAGACTCGAGAACAAGAATACACTACAGGCCTCATCATTGGTGCAGATGGATTCAACTCAACCGTGGCCAAAGCATTCGGATTCGAAAGACCCGGTGTCAGAGAATTCATCCCATGTTATCAATACAATATGGTAAACTGCACACACAATGATGAGTCAACAGCCGAATTCTATCTAGGAAGAGAAGTCGCACCGTTAGGTTACGCTTGGGTCTTTCCAAAGAACAATGGAGCAGCCAACGTAGGAATAGGAGTCAGAGGAACACCCGCAAAACCATGCCTCGACAGATTCGTCAAGAATCACCCCCAAATATTCTCAAAAGCAGCCATAGTTGGCGTCGAAGGCGCCCCCGTAACAGTGGGTGGACAACTCCAGAACATAGTTGATGACAACATCATGCTGATAGGTGAGTCAGCAGGCCAAGTCATCCCACTCACCGGAGGTGGAATACACACCGCTGCTGCCGCAGCTCAAATGGCGGCCAAAACAGCAATCAGAGCAATAGAGAAAGAGAGTTTCTCCAAGGATGCTCTGCTTGGTTACCCAGAAGAATATGACGTGTACTGGGGAAAGAGGATTCGAGACAGCTTGAAGGCTCTCAGAGTCCTCGAGAAACTGAATGACGACGACTTTAATGCGCTAGCTGAGTTGTTTGATTCTGAAGACATCCTCGACTTAGCGAACGGACTAGACATTGCCAGAGTAGGAACAAGGTTCCTAAGAAATCCCTCCATAGGAATCAAAGTGGCAACAGCACTACTCACGGCATAACACACGAAGAGAAGCCGGTTCTAACCACCTAGTTACAGTACGTCCTGTCTTCATGTCATACACTGACGTGCTCTCTCGTAGAAACTAAGATATTTCCACCAGTCGTCCTTCTTTTTCATCTTCCAGCATGAACAGAATCACAGTATAGACTAATCCTACACACAAGTTATCTCAAAAATAAGACCCATCTTACTTGACTTTCTCGAAACAGCTATAAGAAAACCCCTGGGTGGGCCTATCGCCTCATCCTCTGCCTCCTCAGCGATCTAGGCCCACCTCCTCAATTAGTAGTTCAATTAGCGCGCCGCACTGGATTAGAAAAGTCTTTTCTGGGACGCGATAACTCAATTATTGAGGATGTTGGGTTCATGTCATTCCCCAAGACTGTTTTGCCCAGAATGGTAGAGGTTAGGCAGAAGATATCGTCACCAAGACTCGACGATCCCGTTGCTGAAACGAGGAAGGAGCTGGATCGACTAGGGCTATCTGACAAGATCAAACCTGGATTCAGGATTGCAGTAACGGCGGGTAGTCGAGGAATTGCCCATATTGCTGAGATTTTGCGGACGATAGTCGAGGAGGTGAAGAAGGCTGGCGGTGACCCCTTCATCGTACCCTCGATGGGAAGTCATGGTGGATCAACTCCTGAAGGACAGATAGCTGTCTTGAGGGCTCTGGGCATCACATCTGAGACTGTGGGTGCACCGATACATTCCTCGATGGAAGTTGAGGAAGTGGGGCGGCTGAGAAACGGTAGCCCAGTCTATGTTGATAGAAAGGCTCTGGAAGCAGACGGAATCATAGTGGTAGGAAGAGTCAAACCTCACACTGATTTCAAGGACAAGATTGAGAGCGGGCTGATGAAGATGATGGTCATCGGCCTAGGAAAACAGAAAGGAGCAGAGATGATTCACCATTATAAACGGGAAGGGTACCATGAACTTCTACCTGAAGCAGCGAGACTCATCTTGGCTAAAGCACCCATCATGCTGGGTTTAGCGATAGTTGAGAATGCTCATCACGAGACAGCGATTGTGAAGGCAATCCAGCCAATCGACATAGAGAATGAAGAGACAGCGCTTCTTGAGAAAGCCAAAGCCCTACTCGCTCGGATTCCCTTCAGAGAAATAGACGTCCTAATAGTGGAGGAGATGGGGAAAGAAATCAGTGGAACAGGAATGGACACAAACGTAACAGGCAGATTCTGGATCTCGGGTGAGAAAGACTCTCTGGTTCCAACAATAACAAGTATAGTCGTACTAGACCTCTCAGACGAGACGCATGGTAATGCCATAGGGATAGGATTAGCTGACCTGACTACTCAGAGACTTGTCTCAAAGATCGACTATCAATCTACATTCGTCAACTCCCTGACAACCTGTTTTCCATTGACAGCGAAGACTCCTGTCTTTCTACCCAATGATCGTGACGCCATCACCATGGCCGTACAGATTAGCGGACTAAGTAGTCCTCAAGAGGCAAGAGTCGTAAGGATAAAGAATACCCAAGAACTTGACAAGATATGGATATCAGAGAACATCCTTGAGACAATCAGAACTAACGCAGAGCTTCATGACAGACTTGAAATAACCAGCGAGCCCAGGGAGATGCAGTTTGACGTGTTGGGCAACTTGGCCCGCTGAAACATCAAACAATTCAATGTTAGTCGAAGCGCGCGCGACAAGAGTGCCAAGTCACTGAGGCAAGCGCTTGCTCTCTCTTTCTTCAAAGGACCAACAAAGGAATGCGCGCGCTAACAGCACGCTGAACTTAAGGTAGTCAACAAGATAGCTGTGCAAGCTTGCGTTGAGTTTCTGTCTACTCAACTTGCTGATTTGTAGTCGATGTTTTGATAGATTTCTCCAGAATGAAGACCACAGCGATCAAAACAAAGCCTGAAACGCCCAGTGGAAGAGAATATATCCTATAGGGATAGGAGATTCCAACGAGAGAGCCCGAAACATAGTTGCTGTATGGAAACATGTACCCAAAAACTCCTGCAGAGGCGAGTATGAATCCAACTACGAGAACGACCGTCTTCTCAGCTTCATTGATCAACGCAGTCAAAATAGCATGTTAGTTCATGTATTAGGCTTTGTCTACGAATTCTCTCAGACTCGAGAATACAGAATTAGCGCGCGCTAGCGCATCTTACTCTACGAAATCTGGTTCAAAGGAATGCGTAGACTCATACATATTCTATGGTTGTCGAAAAGAAGAGTCGGGTCCAAAACGAAAGCGCGATGCGCTAAAGGGAAAAGGACCCGACGCTTGCAATGGGGACTTCTTTAACTGTATTACGAAGAACCTTAATTCATCAGCGAATTTGGAATACGGATCCTTGATACGGATGTATTTGACACATAGAGCGCGCGCCGCGATAGACTAGCCTGAACATTGGGAATAGCGTGTGTGAAGCGATAAATACGCATCAGATCATTCTGAGTACATGGCTTCCAAAGTAGCTTTGGTCAAGACCGACAACGGTGTAGGAGAAGCCTATAGACGAGCATTGGGGCTGATTGGCGGCATCAATGATTTAGACGATGAAACCAGGGATGTCACTATCAAGGTGGGCATCTATGATGAAAGGAATCTGAACTATCCAACAGCCCTTGTGGTGGGGGCAGTCGCCGACTCCTTCAGTCAAGCTCGGAAGATTCTTCTAGCAGAATCAGACAATCATCAAGGAAAAGCCTCAGATAGACTACAAGTCTGGAAGGAAACCTTCTCCGAAAGAGTAGTGCCTTTTGACCTTTCCTGTGACCCCAACGTACGCGATGTCCTGGTTTGCGGAAAGAAGCTCCAGTTTTCTCATGTCCTCTTCAAACCAAACATCCTCGTAAGTCTCCATGTGCTACGGAAAGGAACGACCGGCTCTATATTCAAGAATCTACTTGGGCTTGTCCCAGACATCAGGAAAGAGAGGTTTCACAATATGCTGGGCGTTGCCTTGATAGACATGGCAGAGGCTGTTGGCGGAATCAACCTTGCTGTAATTGATGGTACTTTTGCATATGGAGGCGAGTGGAAAGAAGGCGAGCCCATGGAAAAAGAGAGGAGAGACCTTCTTGTCGTAGGCCGGGACCCGGTCGCTGTAGACGCAGTTGGAAGCATTTTGGTAGGCGGAAACCCCTTGGACATTCCAGCGATAGTTGAGGCGAGAAGACGGAGACTCGGCGAGTCAGATATCAACAGAATTGAAATTGTCGGAGAAGACCTGAAAGACCACCAAGCATAGCCGTCAGAATGTTCAAAGACCTCTTGCTTGCGATGCCTATCTGCGTAGACACGCTGTTCTCTTCGTCTGGAAAAGAGGGCACCGAGAAGACTGAGGCTTGAAAGATCAGAATAGAAATAGTTTAAGGCAACCATATCAGGTCTATGGCCTCCATAAGAGAAGACCAGATATGACTCAGTCAAACAGGCACAAGAAGAATGAATGTTCCATCCCGCTATGCGGTTTCAGAGGATTGTACTGCGGGCGCGCAAGAGGCGAACAAACGATTTGCTCAGATTGCCCAGTCGAAGAGGAACAGATGAGCCAGCTACCAGTGCGTAACGGTATTTAAATCGTAATAGCTAATAGCTTGTGTTAACGCGCGCTAGTCAACTAAACCTTTTCTAGTGTTTGCTCAACGCTGCGAAAACCTTCTCTGGCCGTAGCGGCTTGGGCGGCATAACCTCTATGAGGATTCTTACGAATCAGGAATAGTCATTGAATTCTCTTCAGATTACGCTACTACTTGTCTTTGTCGTGCACGCTGTTGTCTATGGCAACGACGAAGCCCAGAATTAGTCTCCTATCATATTCTCTGTCAAGTACTCTGACAGCATAGGTATCCTGGAAATCAAAGATAGTCCCCCCAAGAATCAAATCTCTGAAGAAATCGCTCTTGCCCTCACGGGCGATGGGCTTGTTGCCTTCATCCTTGATCTCAAAGTTTCTACCCAGCAAGTTTCCCTGGGCCTCCAACATCTTTCTGCCATTCTCATCTTCAAGCCATAGCTGAGGCCTAAATAGCGTCAGTATTTTCTTGTTGGTTCTTCCCAACACGTTTTCTTGTTGATCCTTTATCATATATGAGGGGCGCATCGAAATCAGTTTCTTCTCAACGGAGAAGAGAAAGGACCCGTCACGGTCACTGATTTCGGTGAAAGCCCTAAGCGACAAAACCTTTCTATGCATGTGTCCTACAACGGCGCCGCTCTGATTGTGGATGTCTCCACCTCCCCAGTCCCACCACTTCTCCTTTAGAACATAATAATCTGATTCAGAACTGAGAAGGCCCATAGCTTCAGTCGTAATCATCTACTTCCAACTTCATCAGCGCGGTTGCACCTTGAATATTTAAGCTGATTAGAATTAGCTATCCATACTCAGTTAGCCAAGTGTGTATTAGCGCGCACTACCGAATCAGTTCTAGCACTGCTTAAAAGCCAAGCACTCATATGAGCCCACCGGGTCAATCCAGATGTCCGAAGTCAATGAGGCCTTATCAGCAGTAAGCGATCTTGGGAACATTGTACGCGGGTACATGGTTTACGATGGCGAAACAGGAGGGCTGGTCTCGAAGATAATGGGAATCATAAACGAAGTCGAAGAGCTCCTTCTTAAACCAACAATGGAAAACATTCAGGAAGCTTTGGAGAAAGCCCAGATCTGCAGAGATGACTGCAGTTACTACACGTCAGAGGCCCCCGATGCATGGAGACAGGTAAATCTCCTCATAGAAAAACTGATGAAGCTTTGAGAGTACTCGCAATCAGAAAGTGTGTTTGATGCTCGGACTTGACGAGACTCGACAACGAAGACTGAAGCAGCTCCTTCTTGCCTGCGCAATAATCGTTGCTCTCGGATATAGTTTAGGCGCGTACCTAGCATCATCCATGATTATTGAGTATGATGGAGGGTTATGGTGGAGATCAACTCCTGAAGGCTCTTTGTTCCCTGTTCCACATGGCCCGGGCATTCTAACAGTGCTTTCACAAGTCTCCAGCGTTGATGCTTTCATCTACCGGTATCTTCTAAGAATCCCTCTTCTGATAGTAGCCGATGCTCTAGTCATGTACACTACATGGTTAGTAGTCAAGAAGCGGTCCTGAGTCTAGAATCAGTGATTGTCAGCACGTATTGTCAACATGAAAGGTGAGATTGAGTAGCTGGCGTGCAGGGATTCTGCAGCCTTCTTCTACTCATCATTGACAGAATACCAGTATGCCATCCCTGAATCGAGGACTTTCTAGTCAAGTTAAATAGCCATAGTCCCGACCGTAGCTACAGTGTTTCGG
>JBGOZA010000033.1:0-9789 GCA_041480025.1 Bathyarchaeia archaeon
ACATCCATCTGGGAGCTCACCGAGAACCCATCATGCGCGAACTCGAGATGAGAGCCTTCAAACTCGCTCTCGACAGATGCGTCCAAGAACAGGTGGACTTCATTCTGATTTGCGGCGACCTCTTCCACGTCAGTATCCCAGATCTTTCAGTAGTCGACGAAGCCGTCAAGAAGATGAGGGAAGTAGGAGACAAAGGCATTCCCATCTACGCAATCTATGGTAGCCATGACTATTCACCAAATAGTACTTCCGTCATAGACGTCCTGGCGAGTGCTGGAACCATAAGGAGAATTGTCGACTGGGAGCTAGTCGGCGACAGGATTAAACTCAACTTCTTCATAGACCCAAAGACAGGGGCCAAGATCACTGGAATCTCCGCTCGCAAAGCTGGTCTGGAGAGCAGGTATTTTGAGATGCTTGACCGCGGAGCCTTGGAGCATGAAGACGGCTTCAAGATATTCGCATTCCACGCTGCCCTAAACGAGTTCAAACCAGAATACCTCTCCAAAATGGAGTCTTTCGCAACAACACTACTCCCCAGGGGCTTCAACTACTATGCAGGGGGGCATGTACATGACCGCAGCGAAAACAGCCTCCATGGATATGACAGAATCGTGTTTCCAGGAGCCCTCTTCCCCAAAGATGCAAGGGACCTCGAACGAACTGTCAAGGGAGAAAAGAGAGGATTCTACATTGTATCATTCGATGACGAAGTCTATTCGCAGACCTTCCTCGAGGTCAGCGTATTCGATGACATCTACCTCGAATACGATGTTTCAGACAAGACAGCAACCGAAGCCCAAAAAGAGCTTCAGACCAAAATCCAGACCGCGGAGGTAAACGGCAAAGTAGTATTGCTTAAGGTTAGTGGACGACTTTCTGAAGGAAAGACTGCTGACATTGATTTCCAGGCAATCAGGCAGACTCTCCTGGTTGCTGGAGCTATTCATGTGGAGCTCAATAGGTACGGCGTCACATCCAGAGAATATCAAGCAATCACAGTCTCGGGGCAAAATGTGAATGAGATTGAAGCCAATCTCCTAAAGGAGAACATCAGTTCACTAAAAACGAGTGAACCTGCACTAACTGGAGAACAAGGCCTCCAGCTCTCGAAAGATCTTCTCAGAACTCTCCGTGCAGAATCTCAGCCCACTGAAGCGAAGTGGGAATATGAGTCAAGGATGACAAAGCAGGGAATCGAGACCCTCGGGATCAAGGAGGCGCTCCAATGATCCTCAAAACCCTAAAGCTGGCAAATATCCGGAGCTACAAAGACGAAACCATAGAGTTCCCTGCAGGCACAACGCTCTTCGAAGGAGATATAGGAAGCGGCAAATCAACAATCCTCATGTCCATTGAGTTTGCCCTTTTTGGACTCGGTTCAGAGAAAGGAGGAGCACTCCTTAGAAAAGGTGAACCCAAAGGATCTGTAAGCCTAACCTTCTCCGTCAACGATCAAGACTACACGGTAACACGTCGACTAGTCGGCAGAGGCGCAGGAGGCGTTCAGCAAGACAGGGAAGGCATACTTGAGACTCCCCAAGGAGACTACCACCTATCTGCCTCTGAATTGAAAGCCAAGATCCTTCAAGTGTTAGGATTCAATGAGCCGCCTGATCCAAAAGCCCAGAGCATAATCTACCGTTACGCGGTTTTCACACCTCAAGAAGAAATGAAGGGAATAATCTTCGCTCCCCCAGACAGTCGGCTTCAGACACTAAGAAAAGCACTTCACATAGAAGACTACAAGATAGCTGCCTCCAATGCAAACCTGGTGCAGACAGCGTTAATCAAGAGGGCTTCTGAACTGCGATCAGCAGCAAGCGACCTAGAGACAATACAGACCAGCATCAAGCGAAGAGAAGACGAGATCAAACAGTACACAGAGTTGCTTAACACCGCCAATGAACATGAAGCAAGTGAAGCTGAAGCACTCAGCCGACTGCGAGAGGAACTCGAAAAACATCAAGCTCAACAGGTTCAGCTAAATGAGATAAACAGACAAATCAAACCCCTCGAGAGGCAACTCAGTGAAAGAACAGCTTTACTGGACAGATTCAACAGAGATATGCAGGCTCGTGAGAGACGAAGAAAAGAGATTGCGTCATGCATTGAAGCCTTCGAAAGAAAAATATCCCCAACTGAAAAAACCGTCGAAGAGCTACGAGGCGAAATAGCTGAACTAGAGCACGAGGAAAGGAAACTCAGAAGAACTGAGACACAAATTGACGCCAAGATGGAAGACTATCTTGCCATCGAGGCAGATGGGAAATGCCCAACATGCGACCGCCCAGCCGATTCAGAGGAGTTCAAAGGAAAAATCGATTCTAAACAAAAAGAGAAAGCGGATGCAAGCAGACGCGTCACAGAATGTGAAGCATCCCTCAAGACAGCGAAGAACCTACTTGAATCTTTACAGGAATATGAGAAAGAGAGAAGAGAATTCCTCCAATACAAAACAGATCTCGAAAGGCTTGAGAAAGAAGCAACTGATAACAGCGAAACAATTGGATTTTTGAAGACAGGAATTGAGGAACTAGGAAAAACTCTGGAAGATTGTCGTGAGGAATCCAGCAAACTTCAGGATGTAATAACTACCATAAGTAATCTCAATTACAGAATCAGATCTGCCGATAACACGTTACAAGGCACTAGGGCAAGAGTAGTCGAGTTAGCCACCAAAATCAGCGACTTGAGCCAGTCCATCAAGGAAGACAACAGTCGAGTCGAACAGAAGATCGAATTCAAAAAGAGATCAGAAAAGCTCAAAGAATATGAGACGTGGTTGGACAGCTTCTTCATCCCAACCCTCAACCTCATCGAGAAACATATTCTGGCCAACGCCAACCAAGAATTCAACACGCACTTCCAGAGATGGTTCAGCCTCCTTGTTGAAGATGTGGGCAAAACAGCAAGAGCCGATGAAACATTCACACCCATAGTCGAACAAGACGGCTACGAACAAGACATCCACTATCTCAGTGGCGGCGAGAAAACAAGTGTCGCTCTAGCATACAGACTTGCTCTGAACGCAATCGTACAGAGAGCCTCTACCTCAATGAAATCAAACCTACTAATCCTAGACGAACCAACCGACGGCTTCAGCAAAGAACAACTCTCAAGAGTCAAAGACATACTAGACGAACTCGAATGCCCACAAGTAATAATCGTATCCCACGAGAGAGAACTCGAAAGCTTCGCGGACCAGATATTCAACATCACCAAAACGCAGGGAGTATCACAAATTGAAAGAAGAAGGGCATAACTCAGACGCGGATCCTAGAACAAATCTTGGCCTTTTTAGAGAATAATTGGCGCGCGCTATCTCCTATTCCTTAATGGGTTCAGTGTTTCTTCTGACTATCTCTGCTAGTTCAGGGTTGATGCCTCTCCATATGGTCCGATAACCCAGTATCTCTAAGATTGTGGAAGGACTCTTTCCTCCCAATGATTCGATGAGTTTCACAGCTTGGCCAAAGCTTAGTCTTTCAGAGGTCAACCGGCTTTGAATGGCAGCATCAATCTTCTCTAGGAAAGTCTTCTGAACGTAAAGGTCACCCAGCCTAAGGTACCCAGGGATTGAGATCTTCTCAACAGCAACCTTTACGGATTCAGTCGATACACCGAGGAGATCTGCAATTTCGTCTATCTCGACAACGGATGCTGTCAATTTCAGCTCAGTCCCCACAATGGTTTCAGCCTCTTTGTCGGTCAACATCTTTTCTTTCTTCTCTAGGTGGGCGAGTATCGGCTTCAAAGGCACCCTGTTCTTGTAGTAGATTAGGCTCAGATGTTCAAGCCTCCTCGAGGAAACCTTGCATGCCAGACGTCGATCAACCGCCACTATCAGATCAACTTCTTTCACAGCTTCCAGTTTTCTCAATTTGTCCACTAGATAATCATCGGTCCAGAAGCCCACAATCTCCAAATAAACCCGCAAGCCTCCAAGTTGAATTAGAAAATCAGGTAGCATAACATGATGCCCAACTGGCAGTGGGCCTGGCTCACGGAGCAGTTTCCAACCTGTCTTGAGTGAATCGAAGCGAACAGCAAAATCCTCTTCTACACTGCTATCAAAGCTTCTTTCCTCCTCATTGGAGGGTCCTTTGATGTAGTTGCCTTGCCTCGTGCTGTCCAGCTCAAGATTCAGGAGGTTCTTTCCTGTGGGGCTCACAATCTTTGCCTGGATTCTCCAAGAGCCCCCACTAACTATGTGTGGGAGAAGCTTCGCCATCGAGGTTCCATATCTTCTACTCAGCTTGAATAGCGATGTAGGTCCATCAATCTTGACCTGATAGTTCGCGTTTTCCTTTGCTACAGTGTAGATTAGGCCTAGCCATTTGATGTGTTTGAAGATATTCTGCCAATTGTCGGAGACTGTGAAGGACATCTCAGAAGCGTTGAACAACAGGGTTTGGGTTATCCCCATATTATATTCTCTAAGAAGGATTATTGGATCAGGGGCGTCGAAGCTGGCAATAAACATTCCATCATCCAAATCGCCGTAGAATGCTTCCTCGATCTCATTGATGTTGAGTCCTGTTTCTTTGGATACACGAGCTACGATGAGTTTTCGCTCCTCTTCTGATGTGGGTAATCCCGTCTCGGTGGATGCTTGGAAGATTAGTCTTCTCAGATCAGTCGGATTTACTGAGGTTTTGATCTGCATCTGGCATCGGCGATCAAGCAAAGTAGCAAGTCCTCGGACGAAGCGGTAATCAGTGGTCCATTCCTCAAGTTCTGATAACTTGACGTTTAGTTCATGCTTCTTTAAACCCAAGGCCTCAGAATACAATTTTATTATCTGGCTTGCTAGTTCTAGACTGCTGCCACCCAACTCAGCGTAGCCAGGTATTATTCTATCTCCCCGACGTCTTGCGACCAAGAGATTTGACGGCAACAACTCTCTCTACCTGTGTCGACGTTGGCTAATTCTTGTTTCAACAGTCTCTTTAGCGATAAACTCGAAGAGCTTGGCTTCTTTTCCCTCTTTCTTTCGGAGGATTCTTCCAAGTCTCTGAACATATTCCCTTGAGCTTCCTGATCCACCTAGGATAAAGCCAACTGAGGCGTCGGGAACATCTATTCCTTCATCCAGAACCTGGCTGGTCACAATTGCGTTGTAAGTGCCTTTCCTGAATTTCTCGAGGATTTCTCTTCTTTCTTCCTTTGGAGTCTGGTGAGTTATTGCAGGTATCAGGAAGCGCCTGCTGATATTGTAGACAAGTTCATTGTAACGTGTGAAAACTAGGCTTCTCTCCCCGCTGAACTTCTTGAGATAGCTACCCAAAGCTTCTATCTTGGATTCCGAGTTGAAGAAGATTCTGAGCGCCTTGTTGCGAGCAACGAGGGCTTTTCTTGCATCTGAGTCTCTGCCAGTTCTCATAATGAATCTCTGAAAGTCAATAGCTGATCTCATCCTGATTCCATTTCTCTTCAGGTAACTCGTAAAAGTAGAGTATTCTCTATCGTAGTCTTCCTGTTCCTGAGGCTTGAGTTCTACGAGCACTTTTTCATAGCTGTAGTTGGAGAGATGGTGTCCTATGAGTTGGTCCACTTTGAGTTCGTACACTTTACCCCCCATCAACCGTGGGAGATCTCTATGTGCTCCATCTTCTCGCTCATAGGTTGCTGTGAGTCCCATCCTGTAAGGCGCAATATACATCTCAGCGATTTGACTGTATGTTGGTGCTGGTAGATGATGCACCTCATCGAACACTATGAACATGAAACGGTTGCCAAGCTGTTCTGCTCGCAAGCATGCGGAATCGTATGTTGAGACAGTTATGGGTTTGATTTCTTCTTCTCCGCCACCTAGTATTCCTATATCTATACTGAACTGGCCAGTAAGCTGTTTTCGCCACTGGTCTATTAGATCAATTGTTGGCACAACTATGAGAGTTGGTTCATTCAGTGTTTGTATGGCTTGGAGAGCTATGTGTGTTTTTCCAGAGCCAGTTGGTAGGACTATTACGCCTTTTTTCCCAGCTTTGATCCATGCAGATAGGGCTTCTCGCTGGTAGCTTCGTAGTCTTATCTGACTGTGAAGAACGGTGATTGCAGGGATATCAGGCGTGTCATCTTTGTATGGTATATGGCTCTTATCCAAGTACGTCTTGATTTCTTGATAGTGAAGAGCCATCGCTCGGTAGGCACCGATTCTTGGATCCCATTGGCCATAAGGTGTTCCAGTATCTCCTCTGACTATGATGCTTCCTTTGTCGTAGGAGAGCCTATTCAAGATGTCTCATTCCCGAAAATCGCAGTTCACCAATCAACACAGCACGTCTACAAGAATAACAGGGGCTGATCCGAATAGCGTCTATTCTTTCTGTTCATATTAGAGTATTACTTTACTGGATTTCTTGCCACTTAAGTCCTCTATGTCAATTCGACCAATTTTCGTCTTACCTAGTCTATGATGCTCAAATGACTTGGTTGTTTCAGTTTTCTTCTTAACGTGATTCATCATAAGTGTCATCGCCTGAAGCTTTTCTTCTGTGTCTTCAAGGAAGGTGACTCTACCAGAGAAGTGAACTGAGGCGTAGAGGTGATCGCATTCCTCTTCTTCTCCAAAATATCCGTACTCGAGTAGTGCTTGCCCCCATACTCTGTTGTTCATTTTGAGATATTCTAGTTTCTTTCCTTCAGAAGCGCAATGGAAATAGATGCAGTTATTCTTCTCATCATATACGTGACTTAGTGAGACAAGATAGGGTTGGTTGTTCATAGACATCGCTAAGGTCACATAGTTAGCGGATCTTAGTATCTTCTTCAGAATTGCAGGTTCCTCTATGGCTTTTTCAGCTCGACGGACATGAAACATGGTTTCAACTAAGATCTATACAGGTAATTGTGAGTTATGGCTCACATAGTCAAGTGAGGTTGAGGTTTTGATGATCAAGTTGAGCAGTTTCCAATAATCAGCCTGAGGTGCCTCCGCACGCGGTCGCACCTTGGTTTCCTTTGAGAGGGCATCCTCCACCACAAACGTTTAGGCTTGGGCAGTCAAAGCATTTCTCTTGTACATATTCGCGGGCCCTGAGTTTGAGGCAGAGAGGATTCTTCCATATCTTGCTCCAATCGTCTTTGAGTATGTTTCCCAAAGGGGTAAAGTAGCTCTGGCAAGGGATTGCTGTTCCATCAGGTTCAATACACATACTAATTCGACAGGCGCTGCAGCTTTTTATTCCTAAATCAAGTTGAAGAGGATCGAGGACGCAATACTCGGTCGGCGTGTACCATACGAATTCCATGTTTAGCTGACGGGCTTTCTCCTGTATTTCCGTGAGGATTGGTTCAAGACTTGAATCTTCTAACGCGAAGTCTTTGACGACGTCAGGTGCTCTTCCAGAGTAGATTAGACTGTTACACGCGAATTGGTTCAGGCCCAAGTCGTGGACATATTCTATTGTTTTTACTATGTCTTTGATATTCCATTTGTTCAGGGTTGTATTGCTGAGCGTGTAGATGGGTGATGCAATTGCGTTCTTCAGGCCTTCAACAGTATCTTTCCAGCTGCCTTCGACACCAGTTATCTTGTCATGGATCTTAGGGTTGTAGGATTCAAGAGTTATCTGGACATGGTCCAGTCCTGCATCCACGAGGGAGTTGAAGAATGCCTTATCCTTCAGGAGGGTTCCGTTAGTTATGAGTCCGCTGACAAGGCCCACCTCTTGGGCGTGTGCAATAAGCTTCGGCAGGTCTTCCCTCAGGGTCGGTTCGCCTCCGGTGAAGACGACGTGGGGTATTCCAAGCTCGTAAATCTTGTCAATGACGTTTAGCCATTCCGTTGTTGAGAGTTCCTTAGTCTCTCTAGGGCCTCCGGCGTAGCAGTGTACACAGTTATTATTGCACCGATATGTCAGGGCAAGATCCATGCGATACGGTGCACTCAACTCTTTTTCGAATGGCGCTATCTTCTCGACGCCAAGATAGGAGACTGGACAAACGTCAGGAGTCTTGGCGAAGGTGTTCACGACGAAGATGACTTCCTGATAGTCCTTCTTCACAGTCTCCTCATCGACCTTGTATCTCCGCCGCATCTCTCTGACTATTTCTTTCTCAGGTTTCCCCTCAATGAATAGATGAACATAGTCAGCGGCTGTGCGACTTAGGAAGAGAATCCGTGAAGCATTGATCACGAGTACTCCGCTGCCGTCCTCTTCAAAGCGAAGGTGAAGACGCAGCCCCTTGTAATCTCCATCCATCACACGTAGATGACTGAAGCCTTTTCTCGTCCCAGTTTCTCTCCTCTTAAGAAGACTCATCTATCTAGCACCTCCACCCGCACAGGCGCAGGCACAGCCAACACAGGCACATGCACAGGCGCAAGCATGGCAAGCGCATACGCAGTGTGAAGCTCCTCTGACTGAACGCTGTTCAGCTTGTCCCGGCGCTGCCAAACGATTCGCGAAGCTCTGAACATCCCGAACTATGTTGTTCGAGGTCGTTTCAAGACCTTTGACGACGTTGTTGGCGAATTCCTGTATAGGGATCGGTCTCACCTCACCGACTGGTCCCGGTGTGCCCACTCCGCCAGTTGGCGTAGGAGGCAAACCCCAGTACCACCACCATCCCAGCCTTGGAAGAATAACAGAGTCTCCTGGTAGAGTCTTCATGCGTCCAGCGAAATCGTCGTCCGCGAGTAACCATTCAATGTTCTGATCAACAGCGTCTCCCCGCAGCTCAGGCGTTCCAGCCCTAGAGATCTGATCCCAACCCTTCGCAACTACCGATTTGTAATAGTTCATAGTGTCCACGCGAGAGTAGCCTCTGAGCCTTCTGTCAACGTTGTCTCTGAGCCCCAAGAATGTCCTTGCCAGTCTCATATCATTGAATGATCCATCAGGCTCAACTGACTTGAGGTAGTCAATTTCATAGTATCGAAGACTTGGAACAGTCTCAACTTGAGCAGGAAGCAATTCCTTTACCTTGAGGACTGGCTCCGTAGCCATAACTTGAACTCTATGCTTCATTAAGAGCCCAAAAAGAACCATAGTCAAGACACGGACCGGTTTGATTCCGAGAACAACCCCTGCTTCAACAGCGGTCAACCCGTGGACAGCTCCAAGAGCCTCAACTGCAACCTGAGGCTTCTCGTAAGAAGCCTTCTTAGGCCTCCTTCGAAGGATTACGATCAATATGACGATTACTGTGGCTAGGAGAACCAAGCCTATCGCGACGTAGAACAGAAGTCCTGGACCAAGAGACACGTATTGTGAGGGAAACGAAACGCCCACCATGAACTGTTGCCCCGGGAGCCAGTTTGTCCTTTCCCAGTAAACGACCAACAGACCATTTTGCGTGAAGACATTGTTGAAAGGAACACCTGCTGGATACTTCACTTGGCTTTGGTTAACGCCTTGAGGAAGAGCTATCGCAACCCGAATGTCATCGATGGAACCGGTAGCAGCCGCAAAAGTGGTTGGTGCAAACTGCATACCGACGTTGCCTTGGTTTGTCGAGTCAGGAGAAACCATTCCCGGTACAGTGGCGTATACGATGAACGTGTTGGGTTGGTTGAGAACTATCGGTTTCTTGAGGGTCACATCGATTACGTAGTTGCTCCCGCTTGAGACATCGCTGTACTGGAGATTGCTGCCCGAAATGTCATGAACATATAGTATTTGAAAGCCTCCCTTGGGCAATCCAACTGTGACGATTCCTTGCGGCGCGCCTGAAACATAGGTCAACGTGATATTGCATTGGAGATCTATGGAGCCGTCTTTGTTTATCCAAAGTTGGTTCCAAATCTGGCTGACGCTGTAATGGATCTGGGCTTGAGCT
>JBGOZA010000034.1:0-9533 GCA_041480025.1 Bathyarchaeia archaeon
ACATGACTATACATAGAATTGATTCCCGAGAAGATACGATCCCTGAAAAACAACCCACTGTACGCAATATATAGCACAAGCTATTAGGTATTTCAAACGTAATACTTCACGAAACGGGAAACCCAAAGAATAGGAGACAGGAACTTTTCAGGCCTGCCTCATTTCTCAGAAACCCCCTGATTCAACAGACAATTCAGGTACACATCTCTCAACCCTTAACCCACCTCGCCAAACAGTCTCTCTCACCTTGCCAGCAGCCTCAGCTCGTTTATCCAATCCCCTTAATGCCCACCCCTCAAGGCCTGTTAGCGCGCACTAGGAATCTCGTAATATTGTCGATCCTAAAGAGACAGCGTGCGATAGACATCATCGTATCCGGGTATCTTCAACATACTCTTTCATGATTTCCGCTAGCCGGTTCATGGTTTCAGTTGGATATGGCTTGATATTGCAGAATTGGCTGTCAAGTGTGTCTCCTGGAACAAATGTCTGGAAAATGAACCTTCGGGCGCCTCTTACAAGCGCCCCAATCTTCCGAACGCTCTGTTCATCAACTAATCCCGGGACTGTCGTGTTTCTGAACTCGTATTCCACTTTTCCATTCTTGAGAAGCTCGATGGTGTGCTTGAGATTGTCTACATTACATTCTCCCAATGTGTAGTAGTTTTCGGGTGACGTCTTAACATCAAGAGCTACGTAATCCAAGTACGGCAAGCATTTCTCTAGAACATCTGGAAGAAGACCATTTGTGTCAAGTTTCACCTCGAAGCTTCTTTGCTTGAGTTCCTTGACGAAGTCAGCAATATCTTCTTGCAGTGTTGGTTCTCCCCCGGTAAGCACCACGGCGTTCACGAATCTTCTCCTAGATTCTAGAATCTTGATAACATCGTCCCCAGAAAGAGTTGGCGAAGCTGATTCTGACAGCAAACGCCAATTGTAACAGAAGGGGCAGCGAAGATTGCAGCCGCGCACGAACAATACTGTGGCTATTCTGTCTGGAAAGTCGATTAAGCTGGTCTTCTGGATGCCTCCGAACCGCATCTTGTTACCCGGCAGGAGTCTCAACAGTGATGGATTGGTCAAAGGTCTTTCTAATGTTGAACTCTGCTTGTTTACCATCATTCCACTGGTCGACTGGTCTTAAGTAGCCAACTACTCTGGAGTAGACTTCGCATTTTGCACCACAGCTGGGGCATTCCCTGTGTTCACCATCGACATATCCATGTGTTGGGCATATGCTGAATGTCGGCGTGATTGTTATGTATGGAATATGGAAATTCTCAGTCACTTGTTTAACCAATCTGGCAGTAGCTTTCCACGAAGGCACTCGTTCACCTAGAAAGATATGGAATACTGTTCCTCCAGTGTACATGGTTTGGAGTTTGTCTTGGTTCAGCATGCTTTCGAATAGATCACTTGAATAGTCAACGGGAAGTTGAGTGGAATTGGTGTAGAAGGGCTCTGCTCCTTTCTTGACTTGGTTTTCATTTGCAACTATGATGTTTGGATATTGTCTCTTGTCTATTCTTGCTAGTCTATAGGATGTTCCCTCTGCGGGTGTTGCTTCTAGATTGTACATGTTGCCGGTTTCTTCTTGATATTCCAACAACCTTTTTCGCATGAAGTCCAGTATCTTCACTGAAAAGTCGAGTCCTTCAGGTGTTCCGACGCCTCTTCCTATCAGATTGAGAAGTGCTTCGTTGACTCCAAGCAAGCCAATCGTCGAGAAATGGTTCTTCCAGTATTTGTCGTGCACCTCTTTTATTGAGCGTAGGTAATGTTTTGAGTATGGGTAAAGGCCGTCATCGGTGAATTGCTCAAGAACCTTACGTTTTATCTCCAAGCTTTCCTTGGAAAGATCCATCAGTTCGCCTAGTTTGCTGAAGAAGCCCCTCTCGGTCTTCTGCAGGTATCCGATCCGGGCAATGTTGATTGTGACTACGCCTATTGAACCTGTTAGAGGGTTGGCGCCAAAGAATCCTCCTCCCCGTTTCCGTAACTCTCTGTTGTCTATACGGAGTCGGCAACACATGCTTCGTACATCTTCAGGCTTCATATCGCTGTTTATGAAGTTGGAGAAATATGGAACTCCATATTTTGCCGTCATCTCAAAGATTTTCATTGAGACTTGGGATTCCCAGTCGAAGTCAGATGTTATGTTGTAGGTTGGAATTGGGAAAGTGAAGACTCGTCCTCTTGCATCGCCTTCGCTCATCACTTCAGCAAATGCGCTGTTGAACATGTCCATTTCTTTTTGGAAGTCGCCGTACGCCTCATTCAGGAGCTTGCCACCCAGTATTACGGGTTCGTTCTTCATGAACTCGGGTATGACAAGGTCAAATGATAGATTCGTGAATGGTGTCTGGAATCCGACTCTAGTTGGAATGTTGATGTTGAACAGAAATTCCTGCATTGCTTGTTTTATCTCTTGATAGCTTAGACCATCATGTCTGATGAAGTGAGCCAAATACGTGTCAAAATTGCTGAATGCTTGCGCACCAGCTGCTTCTCCTTGTAGAGTATAGAAGAAGTTGACTATCTGACCAAGGGCAGTCCTGAAATGCTTGGGAGGTTTACTTTCAATCTTTCCTGACACGCCTGAGAAGCCCGAGAGCAGGAGATCGCTTAGATCCCATCCCACACAGTAGGGCCCTAGGACACCTAGGTTATGAATGTGGACATCTCCATCAGAATGCGCATCACCGATATATTGAGGGTAGATTCTCGTTGTCCAGTATTTCGCAATCGTGGTGGAGGAGAGGTAATTATTCAGCCCTTGAAGTGAATAACTCATATTGGAGTTTTCGCGAACACGCCAATCCTCAAGTTGTAGGTACTGATCTATTAGATCGATTGAGCTAAGGAGAGAAGCAAGCTCTCTCAGATCCTGATGCTGTTTCCTATACAGAATATAGGCCTTTGCCGTTCTTGCATGGCCATCTTCTATGAGGGTCTTTTCAACAAGATCCTGTATTTCCTCAACAGTTGGAACCCCTTCGTCACCAAAACGACGAGTTAGTTCTGCCTCAACCTGTTGGCTCAGCCGCTTCGCAGTCTCTTTGTCTTTTCCGCCAACAGCTCTTGCCGCTTTCCAAATAGCATTGGTTATACGGTCCTGTTCATATTCATCTAGCTTTCCATCTCGCTTTCTAACGAACTTCATTGTTGTTGCCTCGTTGAGCGTAATGTCTTCGAACCATCCGCTTGATCTAGAAGGCATAATACCTTGCTTCGCTCTAAGAAGTTAGACCTGGTACTTAAATTCTTTTGACTAAAAAATGTGTATCGCGCGCAAAGTGTTTACTTCTTGATGCCCACTAGCTGAGCATCTTTCGCTAGTCCATATTAATTTCCCTCATCCTGAATTCACCTCGCAGAGAAGCGTTACTTTCTACACGTATTTGTAAACAATCCATCAATCCTTCAGAACAGTCTACCAGTAACCGAGCCAAAGGCTTTGGAGGACGTGCTATCCTCAACTGCCAAGAATCTGATTGATGAGAACAGTTGCCTAGACAAACCAGATTATCTCAGCACCTAACTTCAGGTACTTTTCTCGGGGAAGCCGAATCTTGAGCCCTCGTCAATGTCCTTGTATACCACAATTGACCCCACCCATGCGCTGGCACCAATCTTGACTCCAGGCATAATCGATGTCCCGATGCTTGTCTTTACACCATCCCCCATGAAAGTACCAAGCTTTCTCTGTCCACTGTCCAGGACTCTGTCTCTGACAAGGACTTTGACTGGACCATCGTCAAGGCGCAGATTCGCAGTTATCGTTCCGGCGCCAAGGTTGCACCCAGCGCCGATCACGCTATCTCCAACATAGGATAAGTGACCAATGTGAGTTTGATCCATTACGATGGAGTTCTTGATCTCACAGGCATTGCCAATCCGCACTCTTTCCCCTATGCTGGTGCTTGGTCTGATGTAGCAGTTCGGTCCAATATCAGCACCCTTCCCAATCAATACTGGTCCTTCAATATATGCTCCCGAGCGCACTCTGGATTCTGAACGCACCTCAACTGGCCCTATGAGGTGCGCCCCTGGCTCCACGTCTCCTTCTACCTTGCTGACAATTCTGGTTAGCACTCTTCTGTTTGCTTCCAGGAGGTGCCAAGGATGCCCTATGTCAAGCCAGTCCTGCGGATCTAGTTGTACTGCTGCTATCTTTGTTCCATTAATAAGAAGCGATTGAAGAGTATCAGTTATCTCATATTCGCCTCGAGCCGATTTCCCCGTCTTCCTAATCTGCTGGAAGATTCCAGGTTGAAAGATGTAGATCCCTGAGTTTACGAGATTGCTTTGTACGACTCCTTTCGGTTTCTCTGAGATACTACTTACGTACCCATCTTGCATGGTTATGACTCCGTACTCCTCTGGATGAGTAACCGGAACAACGCCCATCGTCATGGAACCTGTTGCACTAAATCTGTCGAGTACGCCTCGAAGAACCTTTGAATCAATCAGAAGATCTCCGTAAGCCGTGATGAAGTCTTCACCGTTGACATATTTCTCCATCATACTGACGGCGCTGGCTGTTCCTGAGATTTTCTCCTGTGTAGTATATTCTATCCTCAACCCCAGTCTAGAACCGTCTT
Organism: Bathyarchaeia archaeon; assembly: GCA_041480025.1. Classification (GTDB taxonomy): domain Archaea; phylum Thermoproteota; class Bathyarchaeia; order RBG-16-48-13; genus JBGOZA01. The sequence goes on from JBGOZA010000034.1 coordinate 4,605, forward strand.
CAAAATAGTTCTGGATCTTTTCCTTCATGTAGCCTACCAAGATTCCAACGTCAGTTATACCAGCTTTCTTGATTGCCAGAAGGCAATGCTCCAATAATGGAGCACCTCCAACGGGCGTCATATGCTTGGGCCTTGTAGATGTAATCGGGCGGAGCCGAAGACCTTCACCAGCAGCTAACACAACAGCCTTCACCAATAATACCTCACTACTGTCTTCGTGTGCTTCATCCTTTTTTCTTTTCGGGAACAAATCTTCGTAGAGGGTCATCTCGTAGAACTGATCTTAGTTCAAGGACGCTTAGACCTGTAATATCATCCTCGTAGACTGCATCTTTTCGTCTTTCTCCAATTCTCTCCGGATCCGTTACTGAGATTTCAGCCTCAGCTCCATCTTCTAGAGGAACTAGCATGTGATAGAATCTGTTAGTTTCTCCATTGGATGTCTTTGACACCCATTCTTCTTTCTTCACTCTGTATTTGCCAATTAGCTTTCTGAGAACGTCACTTTTAGTTGACGAGTATAGTTGGATATCAATATCGCTCCCTTTTCGAGCTGTACCTCTCCAAACACTTCCTATGAGTTTGGGGTGAAATTCTGACAGTAGAGTCATGAGTTCCAAGGCTTCTTTCCTCAGCCGCGGGATAAGCAGTTCTCGTTCCGATCCTTCGACTTGATCGGAAATCTGGTCGAGTTCAAGAGCTACTTCAAAATTGCTTGGAAGAGTGCTTGTGCCGAGAGTTTCCGCTGCCTTTGTCTTTGCATCTTTGTACTCTTCGACGAAACCATAGTAAAGAAGACGAGCAGCTTCACGGGCTACTTCTGCTCTTTTACCCCTCATTTCCAGGACTCAGCTTTCAAAGAAAGGCTGCTTTCTTATTCTACTTTTGCAGTCAAAGCAACATTTTCAGAAGGCGCTTCAGGATAAGATAGGATTTTAGTTTTTCTGACCCCAATGTGTCGAAGAGGCGTAATCTTCTTTGCTATATTGTAGATGTCTGAAGCTATCTTTCCTAAGACAGCTTCCTGTACAAATTGGTCGAAGGTTAGGATCTTAGCCTTCTCACCAACGATGTCTCTCACAATCTTTCTGAGGTAAGTTATTTGACCCGCGTTAAGCCGACTTACTGGAAGAATTACGACGCCAACTCTCAAAACATAGCCATCTACAGTCTTGGCTTCCAAGATAGCATCCACACGAGTGCTTCCGCGCCTGACTAGACTCCTGAGGTAATCACGTGAATATTCATGTCCATTGAAAACGGTCTGAGCTTCATTTCCAGTTACGTTTACGACTTTGAAACGTAATTTGAGATATTGTTGTGCAAAATCACCTGTAATATCAAAGAGGGTTGTTTCCACTGTTCTACCTAGAAGGCTTCCCGCTTCAGCACCAGGCGTTGTTCCAAGATTAACACCGCCAAAATATGCTGGACTTAATATACTATACCACTGCTTCATTCTCCATTTATCTTGGACTCTTCCTCTTCTAGGCGGCAATCATTCACTTCCGACTTACAGGAAACGCAAACATGAACAACTACCAGTCATTTAAATAGTTTTAGCCAATCGATAAGATTCTGCTACATTGATTAGTCCAATAGCCATTTGTGAACAAGAGAGAACATCGTCGACTGTTGCAAGCAATGTCTGCAGACCTTTGACCGAGACTATTCTCACAAACGCATTGCTACCATTCACAAAGACTCTAACTTCCAAACCCGGAGGAACCTTGACGTTATCTGGTGAAAGCGCTGCAACAAGAGAATCAGCTGTCTTGGAACCTACCGGCAGACAGATTGAAATCTTGCTGGGATACTCCGAAATAAGCCAAGGCAGAAGAGCCTTCAGATCAGGTCCTTGCAACAGAACGTCTGCTCCACTGCTAGACTCCTCGTCATGATAGTTGAAACCTATACTAAGGCCAATACTCCCGTAAGGGGGAAGATCAGACAAGCTGTCTCCAACAACAGCACATTCAGAAGGCAAGATCTTCTCTTGCTCCAGAATCTTCATCGTCAAAGCAAGTTTCTCAAGGGGTGGCACAATCACATCATCCTGACATGTAATCTGACCATTCGAATCTTCCAACAACTTGTTTGAATAGACAAAATCAATCCCGAGTTCTCTACCCACTCTGTCAGCAAGTAATGATATCCCACTGCTGACTATCGCTGTCTTCACACCCTTAACACGTAAAGCCTGTATTGTTTCGACGGCCCCTCCGGTAAGAGTAATTGTATTCAGAATCTCGCTTATCCTTTCGATCGACACGTTCTTCCAGAGAGATATGTCTGAGCGCATGAACTCCTTGTAGTCAATCTCACCCGCCATATATTTCTTGAAATTCGGTTCATTGTTACAGCCCAAAGTCTCATGGACCTTCTGCCAACTACTTCTTGCAGACACCAGAACACCATCGAGGTCGAATACAACCAGCTTGAATGGTATTTGTGGTCTCAAACCAATCATCATATCGGTTGTAGAATACACCTTTCAATAAAGAATACGGAAAACATTTCTCTAGTGACTGACTCAAATTCCGTCTGAGGACGGAGTGGACTACATAAAGCATTTTATTCGCGCCCAACAATCGTGAATCAGGTTTTCAGATTGACTTTGCTGACATCTGGAGCGCAAACCGCTCAAAGCCACCTTTGGACAGAGAAATATCGCCCCAAGGTGTTGAATGAAATCATAAATCAGAAGGAAATAGTGGAACGTCTCAAGGGCTTTGTCCAAGCTCGGAGCATGCCTCATTGTCTCTTTGCGGGACCGCCAGGAACAGGAAAGACTACTGCTGCTCTCTGCTTGGCACGCGACCTATTTGGGACCGCATTCGCTGATTCTTTCTCTGAACTAAATGCCAGCGATGAGAGAGGAATAAATGTTGTTCGAGAAAGAGTCAAGACTTTCGCAAGGACGAGAACATTGCGAGATGTACCATTCAAAATCCTAGTTCTGGATGAGGCAGACAATATGACAACTGATGCGCAACAAGCGCTGAGGCGGACAATGGAAAGGTACACTGAAACCTGTCGTTTTGTTCTCGCATGCAATTATTCCAGCAAAATCATTGAACCTATTCAGTCCAGGTGTGCCCCGTTCAGATTCACACCACTTTCAGACGATGATGTTTCACGCCGAATACGTTACATTGCTACGCAGGAAAATGTTGAGGTATCTGAGGACGGTCTAGCTGCGATAATAGAAGAAAGCGAAGGCGATTTGAGGAAAGCCTGCAACACTCTTCAGGCAGCAGCTGGATTTGGAAAACGTGTCGACGAAAAAGTGATCTACACAGTTGTTGGACACGTTATTCCCAAGGAGGTCCAAGAAATGCTCTTGTTGGCTCTGAAAGGAGACTTCATTGAAGCGAGACAGAAGCTTCGAAAGATGCTTGTTGAATATGGAGTTTCTGCCTCAGACCTGATCAGACAAGTTCACACCGAGATTTTTAGATTCAATATCCCCGAACCATTGAAAGCTCGGCTCATAGATGCCATAGGAGAAGCAGACTTTAGAATAACTGAGGGTTCTAACGATGAAGTGCAGTTCAGTGCTTTATTGGCTCGTCTTGCCATACTGTCCGGGGAAAATCTTGGGAATAGATAACTTTGTCGACAATGCCGTGGACCCAGAAATACAGACCCAAGTCAGTCCCTGAATTTGTAGATAATGAAGAAGCTCTTTCGACTCTTGAGAAATGGCTTACTTCCTGGAAACTACAAAAGCCAACAGCAAGGGCTGCTTTCCTATTCGGCCCATCCGGGGTCGGGAAAAGTGAATCCGTCATTCTGATAGCCAAGAAGCTTGGATTTGACCTCATTGAGATGAGCGCTAGTGACCAGCGAACAAAAGAAGACATCTCTCGCGTCGCAGGAATAGCCTCTTCAGAATCAAGTCTTTTTGGACAACCTAAGATAATACTCTTGGATGAGTTAGAAGGGTTGAGTGGAACCGCAGACAGAGGAGGACTTTCTGCGATTCTGTCTCTAACTCAGAGTACCTCAGCACCTCTAGTTCTGATAGCCACTGACATGTGGGACCGTCGATTTGCATCGTTTAGAAAATCAAGTCTCTTCATAGAATTCAAACGAATAGCTACTCGCTCGATCATGGCTAGGCTGAAGAACATATGCGGAGAAGAAGGCATCAACGCCGATGACGAGGCTATCAGAGCAGTAGCTGAGAGATCAAACGGAGACCTCAGATCTGCTATTACTGATCTTCAAGCACTCGCACAGGGAAAAAGAAACCTAACCTATCAGGACGTTAGCTGGCTAGACAGCAGAGACAGACAGGAACCAGTCTTTGAAGCGCTAAAGAATATCTTCAACGCAACAAGCTGTGCTGAAGCCCGGCGAGCAGCAACGGTCTCACAGATAGACTACGAAATGCTCTTCGAATGGCTCTATGAAAATGTCCCCTATCAGATTCCCGACAAAAAACAAATGTATTCAGCTCTCATGGCACTCTCCAGAGCAGATATCTTTCTAGCAAGAATACGCAGAGAACAAGAATGGGGCCTTCTACCATATGCGATAGAAGACATGGTAGCAGGTATCGCGATGTCAAGAAACAATGCTCCGAAGAGATGGATTTCATTCAAATTCCCACAAAGAATAATGGCGATGAGCCGAAGCAAACTGACAAGAGAACTTCGAAATGGTATCGGACAGAAAGTTGGCAGAGAAACTCATTTATCGTCAGCGAAGACGGTAACGGATGTCCTACCCTATCTAAGAATAGTCTTTCAATCCAACAAGGCACTGGCACATAACCTAGCAGAGAGCCTTCAACTTGACCAATCTGAAGTTGACTACTTGTCCGAATAGCGCGCGCTAACGTTGAATCTTGAGACGGGCCTAGTATGATTGCACATAGCGCGCGCGCTATTTGGAACATGGTTGGTAATCAACGGGCCCTCG
>JBGOZA010000035.1:0-9432 GCA_041480025.1 Bathyarchaeia archaeon
GCATCCGGTTGGGGTGTTCTTGCCTGGGAACCATCTGGTAAACGTCTTCTAATCCTCACAGCCGAGAACCATCAGAAGCTGACAATCTGGAAAGCTGTTCCTCTACTGGTAATTGACGTATGGGAACATGCTTACTATCTGAAATATCAGAACAACAGAGCAGGATATGTTGACAATTTCTGGAAGATAGCGAACTGGAAGAAAGCTGAGGAAAGATTCAAGGAAGCACAGTAGGACTTACCCCCTTCCTATCCTATTCTCTTGAATTGCGCGCACAAGCAGTCAGTCATGACTAGCAGCCATTGTTGTGCTAGTACATCAGAAGAGAATTCATCATATTCCGCGGAATCGCGAAGGAATACGTTTTAGCTGAGACCTGCCGCAATATAGATTGAATTCCGACGATTCTGTAGTTGAGGACTAATGAAGGCAAGTATTGTATCTCTGACCTGCTGTGCAGGATGTGTCTCCTCTCTTCTCAACTTCGGTGAAAACCTCCAAGAAATGCTTCTCAACGAGCTAGAACTTGTCTACTACCCCACCTTCATTGATTTGAGAGAGATTCCAAATGTTGAGTTGGCAATCGTTGAAGGGGGTGTAAGAACAGTCAAAGACCAAGAAATGATACGAGAGGTTAGGGCAAAATCACGCATACTCGTTTCACTAGGGCAATGTGCGACGGATGGGGGAATAACAAGTCTCGGAAACGTCTCTTCAGCGAGAAGATTGATTGAGCATGCCTACACAGGATCCACTCTGTCTAGACTACCCGAACTTGAGGACTTCATGTATCCTCTCGATCACTTCGTTGATGTCGACTACTACATTCCGGGCTGCCCCCCGATGCCTTTCACAATCGTACATGCAATACGGAACATTATCATGGGAAAGAGCCCAGACAGACATGAAAAAGTAGTCTGCACAGAGTGCAATAGGAAGATACTTGCCTCCAGACTGGACAAATTATATGAAATATATGAGAAAGAAGCCGACCCCAACATCTGTATGGTGAGCCAAGGCTTCACATGTTTAGGCTCGCTCACTCGAGATGGATGTGGCGCTCCTTGCCCAAGAAACGGCTTCATCTGCTTTGGCTGCCGCGGTCCACCTGATTCATTCTTGTTCCGGTCACAAGATATCTATTCCTTTATGGTAAGAGTCTTCTCAACAAGAACGGGTATACCTGAAGAAAGGATCAGGAGAGAACTGCACAAGGGTCCTTTTGTCTTTCACACCTTCATTTTTTCGAAGCTTGCGAGAACAAAGGCTAAGGAGAAGATAATTTGAGCCCGCCAAGTGAGATTACAATATCACCGGCAACAAGAATAGAAGGGCATGGTCAGGTAACAATTGTTCTGGACGATAGAGGAAACGTCTCTGACGCATACTTCCAAGCTACAGAGATTAGGGGTTTCGAATATTTCCTCCGTGGAATGGATGCGGAAAAGCTTCCCTTTATGGTGTCAAGGATTTGCGGTGTATGCTCAGCAGCTCACATGCTAGCATCGGTCAAAGCAATAGAGAACATCTATCGGACAAGAATAACTGAGATAGCTGAGAAACTTAGAGAACTGCTTCTCCTAGCTCAGCTCATCGCAAGCCATTCTCTGGTCTTCTACTTTCTTGTCTTACCAGACTTCTGGTTTCCGCTGGATGAAAATCCTTCGAAAAGAAACATATTCCAGATCATGCGCGAGAAACCAGATATCGGAAGAGAGGCGCTCAAGCTCAGAAGCTTCGCAACAGATATGCTGTACAAGATTGGCGGAAGAGAAGTTCATGTAGTCTCGCTAATTGCAGGCGGACTTGCCAAACCGTTGAGCGTAAAAGACAGAGAAATCCTGCTCAATCACGCACGAGATGCTTGCTCGATCACTCAGAAGGCATTGGAACTGGGAAAGACTGTCTTTGAAGAGAACTGGGATAGACTAAGCCAGTTAAGCAATTGTTGCAGGACATCCTACATGGCTCTCAATGACAAGAATAACCTGGAATTCTATCATGGAAAGATTCGGATCATAGATTCTATCGGGAATCAATTGGATGAGTTTGAAGAGCAGGACTATGTGAACCGTATTTTGGAGGAGAGTTCTTCAAGGTCATATTCCAAATCAGCCTACTACAAAGCTTCAAACGAGGCAGATAGAGTAGTACAAGTTGGTCCGACAGCCAGAATGAATGTTTCATCTGGAATCAAGACAGAAGGAGCCAATAAGGAACTGAGATACTTCAAAGCGAAGTTTGGAAAACCTGCCCATGAAGCGATACTGTTTGATTATGCTAGATTGATAGACCTAATGTACGCTTGCGAAAGATCCGTGGAACTCTTGGAGGATGAAAGTATCACGAGAAATGATGTTCGAGTCCCAGTCAAAGCGCGAGCCGGGGAAGGAGTTGGGATTGTAGAAGCGCCGAGGGGAACGCTATCCCATCATTATTGGCTAACAAGAACTGGAAAACTAAAACAGATGAAACTGATAATCCCTACTCAAGTGAACAGCGATGCCATAGATATGAGCATAAAGTCGGTCGCTAGCCAATTCATCTCAAATGGTCAGACAAAGGAAGGACTTCTTAATGGCGTTGAGATGCTTGTGAGAGCATTTGACCCATGCATAAAATGCTCGACAAGAATGGCAAATTCCAGCCTTTCCATCGAAATAAGAGACTCCAATAAGAATCTGCTCAAGATATTGAAATGAGATGCTCTGTGAGCCCCGAGGGAGCCAAACAGCGCGCGCTCATTGATAATCATCTTTAGCAGAGCAATAAATAGGTGAGACACTTCAACTAGGAATCATGGCGGAGCGTAGCAAGGTAAGGACGAGAGTTGCGAGGGTTCTTATCAATTCGGGGATACTATTCCTTCTATCCACACTAACAACCTTCGCGATTCCAGGCACATTGGTTCTGGTTCGTGAGATACCAACCACAGGAGTGACCTTTGCATCAGCTATTGCGCTCCTCCTGGTTTTCCTAATTGCTTTTTTTGGCCTACGAATAGTCCTTGACCTAATCAGACTTGTTGATTTGACTTCTGATTTTCTGGTTGCTCATATACCTGGATTGAACATTAAGAAACGTGTCTCTATAGTTCGTGCACTGAAGGAGATTATCGTCGTACTGTTGATGGCTGTGGCCGTATCAATAGGAAACCCTTTACTCCTCCTTGTCCCCCAAGTGGGATGGTTGTTGCAGCTTGTTCTTTCTATCGGATTAGCAATACCCGCGGTCATTTTGCTTTACGATGCTGGAAGAACCCTCTACTCAGTCTTCCAATCAGCTATAGAGCTCTTCATAGACAGGCTTGAAGAGGGTGCGCGTGTAGTTTCCTAGTGTGCCATATCTTGAGTGTTGACACAGATTCCAAAGCCACGTGCAACACGCGTGAAATGAACGAAGCGGAAGTGTATTGTCGACATATGTCTGAAGACTTAAAGGTGAATATGAAATAGATAGAGCGGGCGACATAATTGCGTTGTATCTACCTAGGCAAAGACGAGGCATGCTATGCAAATCCTCCAGTTCCAATTTTGGTTGGAATATACAAGCCTGAGAACGAAATCCAAACCCACTACTGTAAGTCCGAGGAATTCCCAGACTGTCCAAGACTCAGAGCAACCCTTGATCATTTAAAGGCTACAAGCGGGGTCTTCGACTAGATGAGAATTCAGAGTTGCTCCCAGTTCTAGAAGGAAATACTGAATGACAGTCATAGAAATTGTCGGTGCCTCATGAAATATCAGTGACAGTATGGTAGGTTTGGCGGATAGAGTCTATGGCGCATTCTTCCGTGGAGAGATAGCACATGAAAGAAGAGCTGAAGACATCTAAGACACTATACATCCGTCAGGCCGCAAACAGTTTTGGGGGAGGCTTGATAAACCCCTTTGTACCGATCTATGCTGTCCAGCTCGGGGCTTCTGCTGCAGAGCTAGGATGGTTACGGTCACTAAACAATCTTTTCAGCAATGTAATGCAGATTCTGTGGGGTATAGCTTCAGACAGAGTTGGAAGATATGTTCCTTTCATAGTAATTGGAGGCGCAGTCTCATCGCTCCTGTGGCTTCCGATGCTCTTTGTAACTACGACTTGGCAACTAATCTTTGTTGTTGCAGTGCAAGCATTGAGCAACAGTATGGTGGCTCCCGCATGGGCTGCACTTCTTGGTAGAATTCTACCCAAAGCAGAAAGAGCAACTGGAACCGCCAACGTGAATGCTGCTGCGTCTCTCGGTACAATCTCAGCAACGCTAATCTCAGGTCTTCTGATGCAACGGATTGGAGGAGCGCCTGCAGAGATGTATAGAATTCCTCTTCTAGTCGCAACTGTAAGCGGTTTTGTTGCTTCAATGGCTATGTTAACACTCAAAGAGAAGAATTCAAAAGGTGCGACCGATAACCGAAAATTGTTTGATTTGGAGACCCTTCGGAAAAACAAAGCGTTTCGACGATTCACAATGATTAGTCTACTTCAACAATTCTTCATGTCTATGGCTTGGCCTCTCTTCTCAATCACGATAGTCAACGTCACCAGATCAGACATGCTTCAAGTCGCCTTCATCTCAGTTATGTCACCAATAGTAGCTTTTCTCATTCGAAGATACGCAGGCAGACTGTCAGATAGAGCAGGAAGGAAACCACTGATAGTCATAGGCCGAACAGGAATGTTTCTTTACCCACTATTCTATGCTTTCTCGTCAACGATGACTCATCTCCTTGCAGCTGAAGTTCTCATAGGGGTTGTTGCGTCGATTTCGGATATCGCAATCTTTGCCTACCTGTTGGATACAACTGCGGATGATCAGCGGGGAGCTTCAATCGCTGTCTACAACACCTTGATCGGCTTTGCCACCTTCTTCGGTTCTATCCTGGGAGGATACTTTGTTGGATTCTTCGGCTTTTTGGGTCTGGACACTGCATCTTCTCTTAAGGCATCTTACATAGTGTCCTCCTCAGGAAGGCTCGTAAGCGGCTTACTATTCCTCCTGATCAGCGAGAGACTGATTTATCATTCCACCGTCAGAGAAGAACTCGTTAGTATAGTGACCGAAGATGTTGAGACAGCCAAGTATAGAATCCAGAAAGTTGACGAACTCGGAGAAAGAGCTGAACTCGACCTTATGAAAGAGATAGAACAGTTCGAGTCAGAACAGAGCTCCACTGCGGAATCCGAAGGAGAGGAACCGAGAGAAAAAGCGGAGAGAAAAGACAACAAAGATTCTAAGAAAGAATGAACTCAAGTCTCCATCAATCCAAGAGAAAGAGCCTCAGAAAAAGAAACACTGCAATATAGGCGTCTAGCGCGCGCTTTTAGCCCAACGCTAGAGCCTTCACAATGTTCTAAGGCTTGCTGGCGCGTGACGATTTGAACGCGTTTGACTTTCAGATCAATCTTTTTATCGCGCTAACCCATCTCTCAGTTATGGACAACTGGGTTGCTGTCCTTGTCGAAGCTCCAACTGTGTCAGGCGGAACGTTAAGACCAAACTGCCACTGTTCACCATTCTTCATCTTGATCAGTAGATAGATTTTCCTTTCTTGCTGTTTCGCGTAGACCTCTGTTATCTGACCTATTGGGAATTCGCCATTTTTGACATATTTCTGGTTGAACAGCCCCTTTCCGTCAAACTTCACAAGGCGCCTATCTGTAAGAAGCAGTCTCTGGTTGGATGGCGAATTGATTCCAGTTGGCCATAATACTACCTTCTCTCCAGTTTCCAGAATACTTGTGAATTCGCTGGCTGAGCCTTCACTCAATTCTCCCATCTCGAGTATGATACAACTATCTACTTTGACAATATGGATATAAAAAATCGTCTATGGTTTGCGCGCGCGTGACAAAAAAACTCCCAATAAAGCAGTAATCACAGAATTCCAAAAATCCATAGTTCTGAATTGAGTTGAAGCGCGCGCTATTGGTTTCACAGCTAGAAGTTATCCCTCCAGAGCAATCTTCCTTCGAAAGCATCAAGAATGGAAGAGCGCCCGTCTATGGTAGTGCTTCCTCGATTGCTTTTTCAGGGAGTCCTACTCTCAGAATCTCCTCTTTAATTTTGGATCTCGTTAGACCCTTTGCCATTAGTTTCTTAGTAAGGTCTTTAGTGGTTTCGTTTACTTCCCACGGGTAAATTATCCATGCATTGGTTTCCTCTACAAAACGATCTGGCTTGATGATGGAACACGGCTTATAGTGTAATGTGCAGACCATTATATCATCTGCCCCCTTTTCTTGCACGTATCTCTTTATCGTTTGTAAGCTGTGGCCTGTGTCTGCAACATCATCCACTATTAGGACCTTTTTTCTTCTCAAATCACTTGATATGTGTTGTATGATCTTTGGTGTCTCCTCAGTGTTTTGGACACTTTTGTAGAACCGCAATCTGACAGCATCGCAGTCAACGCCGAGTCTATCCGATAGAACAGCTGCCGGTATCAAACCACCCCTAGATATGCCAACAATGATATCTGGTCGAAAGTTATCCCTCCTCACCATCTCCACAAGCCTGTTCAACATTCTGTCTATTTCATGCCAGCTCGGTACAACAAATTCCTCTTCACCCATCTACAGTCGCCACATCCTAAGTGTCCTCAGCGATCCCTTCGCTCTTCAAAATTAGCGCGCGCTATCAGCTGCTAATGAAGTTTCAGTGCTATATTGTTAATGCAAAAGACGATAGCGATTAATAATGTATACACCTCTAAGAAGAAAGTGGAGATCTGAGTTCTTGCCTTACATAAAACCTGAAAACAGGAAAAAATATGACACAGTCCTCAAAGAACTGGTGAGCATCCTGAAAACGTTGCCTCCTGAGGAGGTGGACGGAGAGCTCAACTATGTAGTGACCAAGATACTCAAGGGAGTTTATCCTCTTCGATACTACCATATCAACAAAGCCATCGGCGTACTAGAATGTGCCAAGCTAGAATTCTACAGAAGAGTTGCTGCTTCATACGAAGACATTAAGATAAAGGAATCCGGCGACGTCTAGATTCAAGACTAATGAGTATATGTGCACTTTCTAAGCGACTTTACGTGATTTCATTCAGCTCTCAACACTGGCCTCAGGTGTTCAAAAGTCTTAAGAAAACAACTCAAACAACAATAGTACGAGGAATCAGAATGAACAAACGTGTACGCGCAGCTGCATATACCATTGCAATAGCAACTTTGCTAGTCGGCCTTATTGCAGGAGCGGGGGTCGCATGGGTAGCAAAACCTGCTCCGTCAGACATGGTAAGCAAGTCAGCCTATGATACTCTGCAGAGCAACTACAACAAAGTCAGCGCAAATCTAACAGCTGCTCTCGCGAAACTTGTGGGAATTCAAAACGTCAAGGTTGCCCTTATTCTGGGAACTGGCGGATTGGGAGATAAATCCTTCAACGACATTGCATACGCAGGGCTACAGCGAGCCCAAAGGGAACTCAATATCACTTTTGACTACGCCTCACCAATGGCTATAGCAGAGTATGAAGGCATGCAAACGAACTTTGCGAAACAAGCGGGCAAATACGCTCTCATAATCGGCATAGGTTACGATCAAGCAGATGCACTCAACAAAACAGCGACGGTATATCCAAACCAGAACTTCGCAATTGTTGACATGGCGGTTGATAAACCAAACGTGGCTTCTCTTCTCTTCAGAGCAAATGAAGGCTCATTCTTGGTGGGGGTTGTAGGTGGAATGATGACTAGTACTGGAAAGGCAGGTTTCGTCGGGGCCTTGGATATACCTCTGATTAGAGATATGTTCGTCGGATATCAAGCAGGTGTGATGTGGGCAAATTCCAGTGCAACAGTTCTTTCTCCGCTTTTCGTTGGCGGTTTCGCAGATCCAAATACAGCGCACGAAGAAGCTTTGACCTTGATTTCACAAGGAGCGGACTCTATTTATGTAGCCGCCGGTAAGAGTGGACTTGGTGCGTTGCAGGCGATACATGAGCAGGGAAAAATCGGGTTCGGCGTAGATTCTTGTCAAGACTACCTATATGCAGAAATCAAAGCCAGTGCAACGAAGAGAGTTGACGAAGCCGTTTTTGAAATGATACAGGCTGCATTATTGTCAAAACTCTATCCAAACTTAACTGAAGGCAATTTCAAAGGCGGAATCTACAACAAAGGTCTAGCAGAAGGATGGACAGGATGCAGTCGGCTGCCTGAAGAGGAACCACTGTGGGAAAGCACATTCAATTTCACCGAGACACCTCTACCCACCAATGTGTTGACGAAACTGACAGACGCTAAGAGCAGAATCATCTCAGGGAACATAACTGTTCCATCGGCATACTCGTAGCAAAAGTCTTAAACTCACTCCTATCCTCTTTTTTTCACCATGAGCACAGCCGTAAGAATGGTTAACATAACCAAGACTTTTTCTGGGACGGTGGCTAACGACAAGGTAAACCTAGAGGTGCGAAGGGGAGAGATACATGGTCTGCTCGGAGAAAATGGAGCAGGAAAAACCGTCCTGATGAAAATTCTTTACGGGCTGCACAAACCAAATGAAGGACAGATTTTCATCAATGATAAGGAGACAAGAATCGACAACTCCGCCGATGCGATAAAAAACGGCATCGGAATGGTGCATCAGCACTTCATGCTCGTTCCCAGTCTTACGGTGGCTGAGAACATCGTTTTGGGTAGAGAGCCTACGAAGAGGATCGCTTTTCTGGACATGGAGAAGATAGTCAAAACAATCAAGGACACTTCTATAGGATATGGATTGGAAGTAGACCCGAAAGCGCTGGTGAGAGATCTTCCAGTTGGTCTTCAACAGAGGGTGGAAATTCTCAAAGCCCTCTATCGAGGAGCGCAGATTCTGATACTGGATGAGCCGACTTCGGTCTTGACACCGCAAGAAGTTGACAGTCTTTTCAAAGCCATGAGGGCACTGGAACAACAAGGTAAATCAGTCATTTTCATAACCCACAAGTTGAAAGAGGTCTGTGCTATTTGCGACAGAATAACTGTCCTGAACAGGGGAAAAGTCGTTGGCACAGTTGAGGCAAGCAAGACAAGCCCGCAGGAGCTCGCTGAAATGATGGTGGGGAGAGAGATCCCTTCCCTAGGCGAGAAAGGAGATCTTCAATGTGGACAGACCGTCTTGCAGGTTGACCGACTACAAGCATTGAACGACAACAAGTTGTTAGCTCTGAAAGATGTTTCTTTCGATGTCCACGAGTCTGAAATCCTAGGAATAGCAGGTGTTGAAGGAAATGGACAGACAGAACTAGTGGAAGTCCTCACCGGGCTAAGAAAAGCTACTCAAGGAGAAGTGACTCTGGCTGGAAAGCTCATTACAAACTTTTCTCCCCACGAGAGAATAAGCATGGGGCTCTCTAACGTCCCTGAAGACAGACAGAAGAATGGTCTTGTTCTAGATTTCTCAGTCTTAGAGAATCTAATACTCGGATACCAAGATAAACCTCCA
>JBGOZA010000036.1:0-9285 GCA_041480025.1 Bathyarchaeia archaeon
CCCTGGGATGAACGCGTCAATAGTCAGAGGAACAGGTGGTTCTCTAATCAAAACTTGACCGGTTACGTCAGAATAATACTCCAATACGCCTTTCACAGGAGAGCTGAGCTCTCTATGATATAGTCCGAACATACCCCTCCTTTGGGCTAGGATTTCACCCTTTTCAACAGAGTCCCCTACCTTCTTCAACATATATTTCGAAAGCTCTGTGGTAGAGATTTGTTCAGACAATTCACTGCCACTTGTTTCCAATTGCATAGCAATTGCAGCATTAATCACAGAGACTTTCCCCGGCAGGTTCGCTCGAGCAATCTCTGCATCATATGAAACTGTACTGCCTTGTTTTACCAGTACCTCTCCAGCTATGGGGAGCTTCCGCTCCTTCACGATTGTTGTAGCTGCCTTTCTCTTTAGACCCGGAGTGTATGCCATTGCCATTCATATCACCCTTTATTCTGTTTCATCCCTCAGAGCCATCAAGAACCCCTGTTGGATATACATTAAGAGTCCTGTACCATTCCAGCAGTTTGCTACGTCGCTTCGAGTCATCCGAAGGCAAGTCAATAGGTCTGCCTCGCCCATCTATTAAGACGCCGACAACTCCACCTTCAATCTTCGTCGTAACACTGCGGCCACCTTCAGCGCTTACCCTGAATGGGGAGTTGGGTCGAATCTCTGCTTCAGCAACCTCATTCTCCGCCAGATCTAGCCTTTGAATGGTACCATATTCCACACTTTTTTCCAAAACTTCTCCGTTCGGCATTTTGAGTTTAACCTCACCGATTTTCTTGCCGTAGTCCTTCTCAGATAGCTTCCCACTTAAGGCAATACAAGTTCCCAGTCTCACCAAGCAGTCTTTCTCAAAGACCTCCAATGAGGCCTTTGGATGAACTGTTGAAAGAACACCTAGATGCGGTATCATGAAGACACTGTCTTGGAATAATCTCGTTATTCCTTCAGTTGCAAATCCGTCAATAAGAGTCAGCGCTGACTGCACCCTTCTAGGAGCATGAGATAGGAGGCCGCCTGTTCCTCCAACCCAATCAATCCTCAGCATGTCAATGTATGAGGACGACCTGAGCTGTTCACCCATTCTCTCTTCCATACTTTGCTCCCTGCGAGCGCCTAACAGAGGTCTTGCTATTGACTTATGGTGTTGAAGCCCAAGTCTGAGTGATTCTCTAGCAACTGCATGTTCAATAATCAAGTTCTCCAAAGTCTGAGGAATCGTAGTAGGTCGAATCATCTTGTTTCGAAGCCTATCTCGAACCTCAGTCTTATCCATGTCAAACGGGAGCCAACGAACGATATTGTCAATGCCAGCCTCTTTCAAAACATTGCATATGCTGTAGCTCATTCCAAGATTTGCACTAACGCTTCTCACAAACCTTCCATCATATATAGAATAAACATTTGTGGTTGCCCCTCCCAGACCAACTCCAATCAGATTGGCGTTATGTGCTTGGGCAAACGTCCTGAACATGGCACCTTCACCCGCAGGAGTAGGCATTATGGGCACAGGAGTCCACTTCATCAGCCTGTTGTAACCCGGTGCATGGGACATGACGTGCTCCATGAAGAGTTGGTGAACAGCATCACGAGCAGGCTCAGGATTCTCAAGTTCCAATACAGGACGAATATTGTCAACTATCTGAAGAGCAAACTTGTCTCCAAGTATCTTCTGAATTTGAGGCCTTGCCACCTTGTTCCCAGCATAAACAATAGGCAACTTAAACTGGGCACCAAGTCGGTGCTGAGGGCTAGCTGACCTTATGAACTCAGCTAATTCAACAACAAGATTAACACTTCCACCATCAATCCCACCGGCAAGAAGAATCATATCTGGCCTAATGAAACGAATACGTTCAATTTTCTCCCACGGCTCACGACCGTCGTCAGTTGATAAAACGTCCATCACGATGGCACCTGCACCAAGAGCTGCTCGTTCAGCACTCTCCGCGGTCATGGTTCTTATGATTCCAGCAACCTGCATCTGCAGTCCACCACCAGCACTGCTGGTAGTGACATACAGATCTACACCTTCGTTCTCGCCTTTGGCTGGAAAAATTATGCCATCAGGCGACAGCAGTTTATGACCTGCTAATTCCTCTACTTCTCTAACAGCGTTACGAACACCCAGAGTCACATCTTCGTAAGGTGCCTCGACAGTTGTTGGAGCTTCTCCACTTGTAACATAGCGATATTCATCGCCAAATTTCTTGAAGAAACGTGCTTTGCTAGTCGTACTGCCACAGTCAGTAGCGAGAATCGATCTGATTTTATCTACTTCTAGGCCCATTGCGAGGAACCATCACCAACGAAACCAGATTTAAACTTAGCTCCCCTCCGGAGATGAGTGGTGATGTTTCTGTTGTTAGAAGGAATAAGAAACCCAATCTATCCTATGAACCCATTTTGCAGTGCTTTTCTACACTCTGAAAGATGGCTTCTGCCCCATCAAAAGGCAAAACATCCTTAGCAAGACGATCAGCTCTCTTGCAGCAATCTGCATCCATCAGAGTCTTCAACCCAGAAAGGACGCTTTCGCGATCAAGTTCTGACTGGTTGAGAACCTTCGCCACACCTAGTTCTTCAGCTCTTCGGGAGTTATTCTGTTGTTCGGTATGACTCGGAGTTGGAACAATAAGAGACGGTTTCCCATAGCAGATACTCTGAGTTATGGTACCTAATCCAGCTCTCGAGATTACAATATCACACGCTTTCAAGTATTCAAACCTGTTTGGAATCCAATCATAGACTCTCAGATTTCCTTCTCTTCGCTCAGAGTTCCCATTGTTCGGATTCGCAAGAGAAACAATAATCTGATAGTCATCTGGCAGCTTTGACAGAGTATCTAACATCTGCTTGGCGAAATATTCTTTTTCTTTGGTCGGACCACTAATGGGAACGAATATGACGGTCTTGCCGTCAAGCCTGAGTCGCTGTCGTAGGACTTCTTTCGATGGGAGATCACCAGGCTTCACCGGAAGTATTGGTCCAATAAGATGGACGTGCTCCTTTCTATGAGGAGGAATAAGCATATTCTCTTGAGAGAGCGTGTACGGATCTGGAAAATCTGGAACAAGAATCTCCTTTCCAGCATTCCAAAGTTTTCCGAGAATCGTCATTATGCCGCCGTCGGCGATTCTTGACAGATTCAAGAAACGTGTAGCCCTAGGAACAGAAGCATGATAGAGATTTAGAACAGTCAAGACAGGGATGTTCAGAAGCCGCGCAGCAAGAATAGTTGAAGCTCTGGAATCGGAAATAACAACATCTGGTCTGAAGCTTCGCATATACCTGATCTCATGGCCCACTTGGTCCAGGAAGATGAATGGGGAAAAGGCCCCAGGATAGACAGTAGTTTGTCTGAAATCTACGCCGCCATCATCTCGAACCGCGAAATAGATCGGTGGGGCTTTGACTAGAGGAAAACCCTCATGGTCCACATAGAGACATGCGTCACTGTAGGTTGAGAAAAGGACCTCTGATCCAACATCAAGAAGGCGTTTGGCAACTGGGATACACCTTCCCACATGACCGAGACCGACACCACAGGCTCCGAAATAGACCTTCATCCCTTCCGTATTCCCCTATAGCATTCGAATGCTCTCGACTTCACCACTAGGAGTCTTCTCTGCTACGAAAACAGCTTGATACATCAGGTTGCGTAAGTTTCTCCCTGAGCAATGGTAGAGAATATCCAAAGACTCTGAATAGGTCAAGCATTGGGAAAAAAGTCTAACAAGAGAGCCCAAGCTCAGAACCATGAAGTACCATTGCAAACTCGAGTTAAAAGGATTCTGTAGTGCGCGCGCTTCTCTCGAAAACCAGGAGATGAGAGCAAAGTCCATCAATCAAATGTAGGATTTGAATGTTGACAAGCTCTTTTAACGCCCCCCATAAAACAAAACATGGTTGCAGTAGTAGACAATGGCATCCGGAGCACGCTGAGTTGTCTCAATTCGTTCCAATAGTCAAAGCACCCTACAGATAGAACAAGGCCTAGCTATCTTTGGTCTTCATCATGTCCGAAAGGCTCAGACATTCTACTTTACCGCCAGGAGTGAGCTCCTTGAAAATGATGCAGCTAAACTTGTATATCTTTGTGCCTGGAAGAACCCATGCATCAGATGGCAATCCAGCTTTCATACAGCAATGGGCTAGGAATTCTTCAGAGTCCCATTTCCACTCAACAGGAACCTGCGGTAAGAGAAGACCTTTGAACCACCCATTTTCGACAATCAGCCCGTCTCGTCCGACTTGAACCTTAGTTGGGTATTCTACCGGATCCCTAACTTTAATCAAGCTAGGCGACGTCAAAACGCTTACCTCTAATGTTATGTCGTCCAGTTCATCTTTCCTAACAGGAGGAAATCTGGGGTCCTTCGTTGCAGCACTTATAGCGGAATCGATGGTTGCATCAGCAAGCGGAAATACAGGTGTTGGATATCCGATACATCCTCGCAGCTCATCCGTTCCTCGCCTTGTGACATTCAATGTGACAAAGACGCCACATTTTGTCAGAAGCTTCTCATTGATTCCACTTGGAACAGCCATGCGTCTATTGCCGACAAGATAATCCGTAATTGCTTGTCGAGCTAGTTTGACTAGATACTCGCCTTCATCATTCGAGAATTCAAAGGACAATTCCGACCCTCCAGATTCGTGCCCAATCTTCATTCAGTCTTTCCTGACTCAACTGATTCCTTGGCTTTTCTCAAGGTCGTGTTTATGTTTTTCCAATGTCTTCCCTTCCAGTATATCTGGCCGCAACTAGTGCAAACCCAGAATTCACTATAGTGCCTTAGTGTTCCGCTCGGAACTTTGGCTATCTCTGCTGGTCCAGCTGTTCTGAGAACACCATCACATTTTGGGCACCTCGATAGAGCTGTGTTGACTTCCAAGGGCAGTCTTAGTTGGACCGAGAGACTCCTGAGTCTGTCTTCTTCTTTTTCTCCGGTAATCAGAAATGCGTGAAAACCAGCTGCTCTGGCCCGATTCAAGAGCTCCATATCTTTGGTTAACAGAATTCCTTGAGTGGAGCCTACTATCTTGAGCAAGAAATCGTCAGATGCGCCTCCGAAGTAATCAGTTTCATAGCCTAGTAGCCTTAACCACCGGGCTAAACTTCCCAGCATTCCATCTACGATGAATCTCAAGATAAATCGGATCTACCCCTCAAGAGGACGGAGGCGCTACCGGGGTCCGAAAGGATTCTTCCTTCATCCATAACCAGTCGTCCTTTGATGAATACTTTGGATGCTTTGCCTATGGCTTCCAAATCTTCGAAAGGAGAATACTTAGCTTTTGACTGAAAATCATCAGGATCAATAATGAATCTCTTAGTCGTATCAACGACTGTAATGTCTCCGTCGAACCCCTTCGACAAGACACCTTTTCCTTGAAGACTAAATAGCTCAGCGGGTTTCTCAGTCAGTGTTTCCACCATCAGCTTCAGTGGAATCATACCTTTGTTAACAGCAGTTAGCATCATGGGCAAAGTAGTCTCAAGGCCTGGAAAACCCGGAGGTATGTTCCAGACCTTTCCTTGTGTCTTCTCGTTGAGGGTATGTGGAGCGTGATCGCTAGCGATACAGTCTATTTGCCCATGAACTAACCCATCAAATAGGCCCAGCCTTTCTCCTCTTGTTCTGAGAGGTGGATCCACTATGGTAATGCCTCCTCTCTCTGCAACAACTTCATCTGACAGCAAGAGATGATGAGGAGAAGCCTCGCATGTTACAGAAATTCCTTGAACCTTTGCGTTTGAGACAAGTTTCAGGCTTTCCGGTGTACTGATGTGACAGAAATGAACATGGGTTCCAGTCTTCTGAGCCAATGAGAGAAGACGACCAACAGAACGCACTTCAGCTATGGGAGGATGAGATAGTGCAAAAGCCTGCAGAGAATTCTCTCCCTGTTCCTTGAATCGAGTTTCCAACCTTTCTATTGTCTTCAAATCTTCCGCGTGGAATGCGACAGGCAGATTCTCTTGTTTTGCATAGAGAAGAGCGTTTTCTATTAGCCGGTCATCTTCACCATCAAAAGGTTCTTTTTTGTTGGCGTAGACTTTGAAACCTATCACTCCAAGTTGAACCATTTTCTTGACTTGTTTTAGAGTGGAATCAAAGGCTCCGAAGAAGCCGAGGTTACTAACTATCTTTGATTTCGCCAAATCTATTTTCTCAGCCAGTTTGTCTGGAGTGTCTGTAACAGGCTTCGAGTTGGGCATGTCCAGTACTGTTGTGAAACCTCCAGCTAGGGCACTCCGGGTTCCCGTGTTGAAGTCTTCTTTTTCTGAGAGGCATAGATCTCGGAGATGTGTGTGGACATCGATGAGCCCTGGAAGAATTAGCCCTCTCTCGACGTTGACTCGCTCTTTGGCCTTTGGGGCATAGGTCTCTCTGCCGACATAGGATATTCTTCCCTTAGTAATTGCCACACATCCATCCACTACTTTCTCGTCAGCCAGAAGTTTTCCGTTGAATAGAACAGTATCGGCGGACATTCCAAAAGACCGATATTATCTCTCTTCAGATTCCACTTCTATGCGACATTCGTCGCATAGAAATCTTCCCTCGAACTGCTGGAGAACATCAGACCATTGGAGGCATCTCTCGCAAGTTCCAGCAGCCTCAGTTCCAACTGGAAGCAGAGGTGTAGAAGTTATTCTTGCTTTCTCAACAATGATTTCAATTAAAGAAGGAGTTATTTCTACAATGTCTTTGCTTGATATTATTCCAACCATTCTTCCTTTTTCCATAACCACCAAGCGACGAATGTTGCTGCTATGCATCTGCACTGCAGCCTCCTTGATGTCGACATCAGGACCTATGACCTTGATTGGAGTGGACATGATGTCTTTTGCTTTTACTCTGTTTGGCTGAAGATTTTTGGCAGTCACTCGGCAAACTACATCGCGTTCAGTTATTATGCCAAGAGGATGATTTTCAGAATCAGAGACGATTATGCTTCCGAGCTCATGCTTATCCATTAGGACTGCGACGCTTTTCATGTCATCATTCTCATGGACTGAGACTACAGGTGCGGACATGATATCTCTAACGGGTATCGATGTCTTGACTTCGTTTTCTCTCCTGTGCATGTTGAACGACACTGCTGTATGTATGGTTCTTAACCCTCCATTTATATCCATCCCCAAATCGGCCAGAAAGAAATGCCGCGACTAGTTGGGGAATATGACTCAAGCTATTCTCAATCCACTTTCACAGACAGTTGCGCACGGAAAATGAAGACCGAGCCTATGTTAAGCTTCAGAATCCTAGGAGTTACGATTCATTTTCTATTTCTCCCCTACCGGCGGGAATGAAGCGTTGAATTTCTTCGATAGGAAGTGTGATAATTGACTTTCTGAGCTCAAGTCTCTTTGAGGCTAATGCTTTGCGAATGTCTTTGGCTAGAGCGCCACTTGTTAGCCTGCCGGGTATGATGTCTACTGCTAATCCGGTGTGTTTCTTTGTTGCCTCAGGGGGGCCACCTATCACTTGAAGACCTTCTGGTTCTTCAAGTAAACCTATTGAGATCCGGAGCTGTATGTGCCTTAGGAAGTTCTTCTGTCCGCGAATCATGAAAGATCCTCGGGTTAGATATTCTCCACTAGGTGCCTCTTTGGATATCTGTTCTGGTTTGACCCAGTATACGTCAGCAAATGTTGCACCTGATTGCCAAGCACTACTGTAGGAAGCAGCCAGATGCGCTGCATCGTCTATATCGCCTTCGCTTATTTCTATATCTGAAGCCTTCAGCAGAACAAATGGAGCTCCCGGGAAATCAGCGTGAAAGACGAGGTCGCTAGGCTCCATATTCTTCTTGATTAGAATCTCATTTGTTGTGGCATCTCTTCCGCCCACAATGAATGCTCCGTTTCTGGATCTTGCCCAACGGAATTTCTCATACCAGGCTCTTTCCCGCACAATTCTGAGAGGATGTTCAGCCTCCTGAGGACGTTCCTGATCTTGCTTATTGAAACGTTTCTCTGCTTCATCAATTGCCTTAACTACGCCCTGTAGTTTCCCACGTGCATTCTTAGAGTAATCATAGAACTGTCTTGCATTGTCATTGAAAGATAGCCTAAGATCCAGGTCGAATTCTTGTTCTTCAAGCTGGACTCTGACTCTCCTCTTTTCTGAATCAAGTGACAGAACTTTCAAAGCCACCTCTAATCTCTCTCTGTGTTGTAACAGGCTTTCAAGAAGCTCGTTAACCTCCTGAAAGTGGATATAGAGCAGGTCTGCTATTCTTCTGTTCTTGGACCCTTCTGCTTCAAGATTCTTCAGATGCTCTTTCTGTTGTTCAATTATCCGCTTTCGCTCTTCAAATCTTGAATCTGTCACAGCTGCTTTCATAGTAATCTGAGTTGCAGCTGAGAGCGCTGTGAAATAGTCGTCTGCCGCTTCATTGCATGTTTGATATTCCATGTTTTTCTTTGAAGAGTATTGTACGAGTCGGAAAGGAACGATATCAAGCCATTCTCCAGATGCTTCAGTGACTACACAGGACGAAATCCTGTCAAGATCCTGTACAAGACTCTTCGAAGCTGAATAGAGAGACTCTATGTCAATGTCAGTCAGGTTCATTGCCATAAGAGATTTCTCAATTCTGGCCCTAAGCAGGATTTCTTCTATGTAAGGGCTTCCTATGCTTAGAATTCGGCCCAAAGCACGGGCAACGTCCCCTTTCTGCATCTTAATAGATGAGAAGTCCGCCAAAGAAATGAGCGCTGGGCTTATCCCTCTTGGAGGCGGGAGTCTGTAAACCTCCCCCCTTATTACATTTCTATCTCTCATTCGTCGATATGTAAGGGCTTGGACAATCCTTTCTTCTTCATTAAGAAGCAGTACATTGCCTGCCCCAAAAATCTCCAATACTAGGCTCTTTGCACCATCCTTTGATGAGAGTTTGAATTTTACTACACGTTCGAAATCCTTTACTTCAATGTC
The DNA here is from genome assembly GCA_041480025.1 of Bathyarchaeia archaeon. Classification (GTDB taxonomy): domain Archaea; phylum Thermoproteota; class Bathyarchaeia; order RBG-16-48-13; genus JBGOZA01. The sequence goes on from JBGOZA010000036.1 coordinate 8,964, forward strand.
TTCGATACAACTTTGTCCTAGATTTCTTCTAAGAATACTGCAGAAAAGAGATGGTGTGGCGGGTTTTTCAACCTCATAACGAGTCAGATGAACTCTCCGGCCTGATTCCATTATCATACGATCAGAAGGACGAAGCGAGATAAGAAAGCTCAATGGACTGAACTGGTAGATATTGTCAATTCGTGAACCTACAATCTTACCCTTAAGCTCACTGACAATGGCTTGGATGTCAAAGCTCGTCATGACGCTTTTTGCGTTTGGAGCAAAGGATATCTTCTGTAAGTCAAAGCCCAAGTTTAGCTCACCTTGAAACCAGCTGGTA
>JBGOZA010000037.1:0-8951 GCA_041480025.1 Bathyarchaeia archaeon
CAAAGCGACACATTGAGCAAAGTCGGTTCTTCTCATGGTTCGAACAAGGTGTGATTTAGACATAGTTGGTTTCAAGAGAAGGGGAAATACTTATGCTTTCGATTGGTCACTCTTTGAATTCTATTCAAGCAATTAGCTATTCGGATAAGGCTTGTATTTGTCTCATCTTCATGAGGAGCCTAATAATTACCAAGAAAAGTGACCTAGATGATTTTGGAAGGCTTCACCCTGAAACGAGATGCAAAGCCAGGAACATATCCACTAACCTACATAGTCCATGGCCTCGCCAATTCCCCAGCTGTTCAGACTCTATTTCCAGAAGCAGGGAAGCTGGATGAGATACTGAGCAGCACTATGGTTACGGTGGTTGCAGGGAAAGGTTTCATGAGAGTTGACAGTGACGGAACGATCTTTGTGGCTGAGGAGCATCTGAGATCGTCTGATGAGAGGGTGGTTTACCTTGATTTTGTACACGAACTGGTTCATGTGAAACAGGCAAGGGAAGGAAGAAGTCTTTTTGACAGAAGCATTCGTTATGTGGACAAAGACACAGAGGTTGAAGCCTACACCATTACGATTGCTGAGGGAAGACGTATAGGTATGGGAGAAAACGAGCTTGGAGATTACTTAGATGTCCCTTGGATCACAGGAGAAGAATTTGAGAGGCTCAAGAAGAAACTGGGAGTCTTCGTCGAATAGGCAGTAGCTCGCGCATAGGTCAATCTCAGTCTTCTTGGATTCTTTCCGATTCCCAAGGCGCCGCCTGAGAAAACAGAGGTGCGGCTGCCGGAATTTGAATCCGGGTTAGAAGCTTGGAAGGCTTCTGTCCTAGACCAGGCTAGACCACAGCCGCTCAATCGTCCAGAAAGATGATGAAGAGCTTTATGACTTTATCCATCAAACAGATTACTCTTCTCCTTTCCTGAGGTGGTTACAGTCCTCTCTAAAGTGAAGCCGAAAGAGAATCGCGTGAGAATCCATCAACTACCCAGAACATTTTTGAACTATCCAGAACCTAAGTTAAGAATACTCGCCAGCTCAGATCATATGAGTACCTTTGAGGAAGGATATTTGACCCCGGAAAGAGATATTCACATGGTTGTGTTCGACGTAGAAGGCGTCGTTATCCCAGCTCAACGCTACCTACTCGAGGAAGCTACGCTGTTGAGACACAGAGAGAGGCTAGCAATACTGCTGGACGGCGCACTTTATCTAATGGGATTGAGAGATCTGAAACATTCACTTGAACGAATCTACCGCCATTTCGAAGGAATTCAACTAAATGATTTCGCAGAAGTATTTGATAGAATACAACTGATTCCGGGAGCACACGAAACCCTCAGAGAACTTAGGAGAAGAGGAATTCTAATAGCTCTCATAAGCTCGGGAGTGCCAGAACCTTTTGTGCAAAAGATTGCAGATTCTGTTGGAGCAGATTATGTTGTAGGGCCAAAACTTGATGTTCGTGACGGGAAACTGACCGGAAGGATACTTGGAGATATCATAGAGAAAGATGGCAAAGGGATTGCATTAGCAGATATCCTAGAGAAGACCTCAATCTCACCTTCAGCTTGTGCGGTGGTAGCCGATGATAGAAACAATCTAGCTATGTTCAAGCGTGGTATCCTCAAGATCGGTTTCAACTCTGATTTCGCCGTAACAAAAGAATCAGAATATGTAGTAAAGAGCAATCTTACAGAAATCCTCCCCATCATCTCGAACGATGCAAAGCAACATCTGTCAAATATGCCCAGACCACGGATGAAGTACCTAAGAGAAACTATACATGTTGGATGTGCCCTAATTCCGTTTGTATGCCAATTCTTGGGATTCAGTCGGTTGTATATCAGCATCCTAGTACTTCTTGTAGCGGTAGGATACTCCATAGGAGAGATATTCAGGTTCCAGAACCGTGATTTGCCTCCTTTCACTACCCTAACCAGACTAGCAGCTACAGGGTCAGAGCAATGGGACTTCGCGGCAGCTCCTCTCTACTTGGCTTTGGGCGTTTTGTTCTGTCTCACCATTACACCACCTTCAGGTTATGTCGGGATAACTGTTCTATCTTTAGGAGACGGCACTGCCAAGATAATTGGAAGACGATTCGGAAAGACAGTTATTGCTTTCAACAAACCAAAGACAATTGAAGGAACCTTGTCCGGGTTGATGATCTCCGGTCTAGTGGCAAGCCTCTATGTCAATCCCCTAAAGGCAATTCTTGCAGCAGGGTTAGGAATGCTTGCAGAAATAGTCCCAACCCCCATCAACGACAATTTTCTGGTTCCTATAGTGGCAAGCCTCACGACGTTGGCAATCTATTGAAAACACATGATAGAAGTAGGCCTTGGGAAACAACGGTTCCCCAATATGAACAGGGAACATGCTTCCGTTTTCTGGGCTCTGGTTCAACACATATTTATGGCAGCTTAGTAAACCCATACAGGCTGAGAACGAGTAAAACAAGAGAGCTTCGGCAGAAGAAACACAACAATATAAGAGACAGGTTCCTTTGGAAGAAGTCGTTCCTAGTGAGACAATTATTTCTGTGTGCAAAGGTATTGCCAAGGGACGAGAGATAGTAGCCATTGCGCTATACGGTTCTAGAGCAGCCGGCTATGCTAGAAAAGATAGCGATCACGACATTCTTCTTGTAGTAAGAGACTATCCAGATGACGTAAGGTATCATTACGTCAGGACAAAAGAAGGACAGCTTGCAGTACTAGCTGTTGACCAAAGGGCCCTGGAGGAGGATGTTGAGAAAGGAGTCTTTGGAGACTTTGTGGCTGGCAGACTGCTGGCTCCTCACGAAGCAATAGTGAACAGCGGCTACATCCGCCATGTTGGGGTAGAGGTTAAGAAACGCTTCGCTCTGGAAGACATCAAAGACCTTATTCTAGAGTATGGCGAGTTGACTTGTGGATTGACTATTCTTCCGACCTATCTTGTACTGGCAAGGATGGAGAAAAGAGCCAGAGCATATTCTCCACTGCGATATAGCTATGCCAATATCCTCAAGCCTGAGCTTAGAGAAAGAAATCTGTCCAATATACTTGATGAGTACTATGAGGCCATTACACAGCTTGAAAATGAGGGTGTAGTCAAATTCAATGGAGACCATATCAAAGTTCAGACATCATTTGTCGACAAAGTCCTATCGTACAAAATATACAACAGAGTGATCAACTTTGTAGCCTTCAGTCGACGAACATTCAACTCATATATGACTCATGGAAGAGCCGGAAAGGTCACTGTTGACATTGTTGCTAAGGAACTGACCTCAAAGCTGAAAAGAGAAATTCAGCTAGCTGTCCACCGGCAGAGTTTGGAAGATGCCAAAGATTACCTCTTTCTGGAAACAGAAAAAGGCTTGCTAAGCCTGAACAAGAAAGATTCGATAGTAGAAAGATTGAAAGACATTCACGGTGGCAAGAATATAACAGCAAAGCCTTTGGGAACAGCACTGAACGAAGTATATCTTGTGGATGTAGATGGTGAGAAACTAGTTGCCAAGCGATATACTGACTGGTATAATTTCAAATGGTTCATTCTAAATGTTGTAGCACTAGGAACAAAAGTATTCAGCACCCAGGGAAAGGCACGTCTTGCAAATGAATATGTCACAAATCGTCTATTGAGCGAGAATGGCGTCTCTGTACCTGAGATTGTCTCAGTCAGCATACCGGACAGACTCTTAATCCAGAAATTCGTCGAAGGCAGATCTGTTCTAGACATCATTATTGAAGTCATGTCTTCTGAAAACCTCAAAGAGGAGTATGAGAATCTTGCACATCAGACCGGTAGGACCATTGCTAGCATACACTCTCTGAATATCGTTCTGGGAGACTGTAAACCGGAGAACTTCATTCTTGATAATCAAAGAAAACTCTATGTTGTAGATCTGGAGCAGGGAGAAAGACATGGAGATCCAGCATGGGATGTTGCTGAATTCCTCTACTTCTCCGGCCATTTTGGGAACAAGTTCAGCAATGGTTTCGAAAGGTTTGTAGAGAAATTCATTGAGGGATATGTTTCAATCGGCAAGCGAAGCGTTCTCAGAGAAGCCGCATTGTCACGTTATTCGAAAAGCTTCATTGCGTGGACCCCGGTTCCAACAATTCAGGAAATCTCAGAAAGACTTAGAAAAGCTTGAAGTCACTGAGGAGATATCTTAAAGACAGCTTTGCATTATACATCATGGAGAATCTGAGGAGACCAAGATGAGTCTTAGAGCAACTCATGTTTTCTCATACCATGAGAAATACGGAAAACTGTTTGCTTTTGCTGGCTTTGAGATGCCCCTTTGGTATACGAGCGTCAACAGTGAGCATATGGCTGTAAGGAAAGGGGTCGGCATTTTTGATGTAACACATATGGGAAGAAGTATAGTTTCGGGAAAGGATTCATCGGTTTTTCTTGATTATCTGGTTACCAGGAATCCCTCATCTTTGGCGATTTCACAGGGTCAGTATGCCATGATGTGCAATGAGAGGGGAGGAATAAAAGATGACCTAACTGTATTCAGAATGGGTGAAGATGAGTTTCTAGTTATCTATAATGCAAGTGGTAGAGACAAGGATTATGAATGGATCTTGAAGCAGTCCAAGGCTTTTGAAGTAGAAGTGAAAGATGTCTCAGATGAGGTTGCAATGTTTGCTGTTCAAGGTCCCAAGGCCACTGCTACTCTACAGAAACTGACTAAGACTGACCTCTCCCTTGTCAAACGTTACTGGATCAGCTTCATCGATTACAATAAACTTAGAGTATCGGTCTCAAGAAGCGGATACACAGGTGAGGACGGCTTTGAAGTCCACATCTGGGACACTCCCTTAGCCAATCCCAGGAATGCTCTAGAAGTATGGTACGACGTTCTTGAGGCGGGGAAGGAGCATGGAATACAGCCATGTGGACTAGGTGCAAGAGACACACTTCGCTTGGAAGCGGGAATGAGCCTCTATGGAAATGACATAGATGAAGATACCACACCGCTCGAAGCAGGTCTTAACTTCGCAGTAAAATTCGAGAAACCAAAGTTCTTGGGTCGAGAAGCCTTGTTGCAGCAGAAGGAGAGAGGGGTGAATCGAACAAGAGTGGGCGTCAAGATAATCGAAAGAGCCATCCCGAGGAAGGGTTTCTCCGTCTTGGGAAACAATATGAAAATAGGAGAAGTCACAAGCGGTACTTTCTCTCCAGTGCTACAGCAAGGTATAGCCATGGCATATGTCCAACCTTCCTACTCACTTCCAGGAACAAGGGTTGAAGTCGATATCCGCGGTCGTCAAGTTGCTGCTGAGGTCTCTGCTACACCGTTCTATGACCAAGAGAAATATGGATGGCGTCGCAAACAGCCATAGATTGCCTCGAACCGCTGCGACTTACCTACAGACCATTTATCTGATCCTGATGTATTCATACCCTTCAGTGGCGTTCTCAAAGCAATAGTGTACTTTCTGATAGTTCTTTCTGAACTCGACGACATCAGAGAGAACTTTTTCAGGGGCCTCGTCTTTTACGATAATCCGCACTAGAAACTCAGCTATATCCTTAATCTCCTCAACGCCCATACCAAGTCGGGTTATCTCTGAGACACCTAGCCGAATACCTCCAGGATGCATGTAGTGTCTTCCTTCCTTTATGTCCCAAGGGAGGAGATTTCGGTTTGCTATGATTCCTGCTCTTTCAAGTTTTTGCTCTAATGTCCCGCCATCACCATATTTGGTTACATCAACAAGGATCAGATGAGACTCTGTAAAGCCTCTTTTTTCTCCCAATACAGGCAATCCGCTCGAGTTTAGTGCCTCTCCCAGAGCCCTCGCGTTCTTTACAATAGCAGCCGCATATTCTTCTCCAAACTCAAGCATCTCAGCCAAAGCAATAGCAGTACCCGCCATTGCATGTAGATGATGATTACTTGTGAGTCCTGGAAAAGTGGCCTTCTTGAGCTGTTCCTCATATTTCGTCCACGATGCGACTATAGCGTGCTGTGGTCCAGGAAGAGTTTTGTGAGTACTCATGGTCATAGAGTCAGCACCTTCCCGAAGAGGGTCCTGAAATTGCTTCCCAGCGATCAGCCCGCAGACGTGAGCAGCGTCAAAGTTGATTCTTGCTCCAGCTGTGTGAAACGTCTCTTCCAATTCTTTGATAGGATGAGGGAATGGAAGAACACTTCCTCCAAACATGACAAGTTTTGGTGGGTCATTGTTTCTTATCATCCCTTCCACTTTCTTCTTTGTCGCATCAACGTCTACTGTGAGATTATCGTAGTCATAAGGAAGGTAATCAACTCTAAGACCCCTAACAGAGCCAGCGGTTCCACCAAACTGTTCCTTTGCCATGCTTATGTGGCCACCACAGGGAATTGAAAGAGCTAACATCATATCGTTTGGTCTGGTAAATGCTGAATAAACAACTAGGTTTGCTATTACTCCTGATATTGGTCTTACGTCCACAAATTCTGCCCTGAAAAGTCTTTTTGCAAGATCTATGCAGATGAGTTCCACCTTGTCAATATAGCCACAACCCGCGTAGACTCTCTCTCCGGGCCATCCTTCGGCATACCGGTTCCCAAAATCGGATGCGAGAGCTTCTCTTACGGCGGGGCTCGGAACGTTTTCACTAGCTATTAGAGGTATGCAGGACTGGAAAAGTCTATGATGCTGTTCAAGGAGGGACAGAATCTGCTTGTAGCTTTCAATTGGTTTTTGAATCACGGACAATGCAAATCACTTCGAGATTTGGTCTCATATGAATATTGAGATCCACTTAAATGATTGTTGTCCATAAGCAAATCCATAAACCGATTGAAGATAGGCAAATCAATGCCGCAGGTACACGCGCTCGCTTGTTCAAGTACTCTGAAACAGTACACGGTCCTGAAATATATGATTTTCATGGTTAGCCGAATAGGAATGCGTTAGATATCGATCTCGAGCGCGCGCTTGGCAGAAAGACAAGTGGACTTACAACACTTTCATATCAAACCTTTCCTCGTAACTTTGAATATACTTGAGAAAAGATCAGCTTCGACATCAATTCTGACAGAAAGCGGATTGTAGGAGTCCGTCACTTGAATCGGAGCACCATGAATTAGGGCAGCCGGTGTACGCTCGCTGGTTTCACCCATTACAAGATTAGCCATAGCCGCAAGACTGTCCGCTATGTTGATCTGAGTAATCAGAAGCGGTTTGCCATAAAGGTCGAGGAAGCCTCGAACATCTCGTAGTGGTTCAAAACCTGCTATTCCGAGAGCGAACCCAACTGTTCCAGCTCGTAGAGCAATGACATGACTATCCACCAGAATGACGCCTAGCCTCTTGTGCGTCAGATTCTGAAGAGCTTCTCTCAGAAGCTTCGCGGAATTGTTTGGGTCTTCTGGCCAAAGCGATGCTTCATTCTTTGGCAAGTTCTTGTGATCTATTCCTGAATTGGCGATGAATACTCCGTGCTTCAAGGTCAATAATGCGCGTGAGACTCCTCCATAGACTGCGTCTGCATCTTTCAATACGATTTCAACGAACTCGGGTTCAAGATTGTATTTCTTGGCCAATCTTCTTGCTTTGAGAGAAGGATTAATCTTTGCAAGGTCAGCCACTCGCCCATTGCTAACAGCCAGTACCTTATCTGCAACCGCCAAAACATCTCCATCCTTAAACATGATTTTGAGATTCTTGGCTGCCTCGACTATCAGAGCGGGGACGTCCATTCCTCTTTTGATGAGGGGGAGTTGTATTGGAATAACCTCAATCTTTGAAGAAAGTTCAGGCATTAGACTCTCATCTACCAATGGGTTAGCAGCTAGCATAAAAGGCCCCTAATTAATCTGCCGTGGACACACAGGTAGGAACTCGTTTATGCTGGTTGCATTGACCACTCTCTCGAGACTCAACGGCAAGTCACGTATTTAGCGTCGCAATCATCCAATCCCACCCAGACCCCAGTTTTATGTCATGAACCATAGCCTACCTTAACACACAGTCTAAGGGGTGATGGCATGCACCCGCATTCGAGGATTTACCACGAAAGGCTCTTCTCGCGCGTCAAATCTCTGAGAAAAGAGCGTCTACGCTGGCCTCAGAGAGCTTTGTATCGGTCAAACCACACAGCGTAGGTCTTAAGCGTCTCTTGTGAGACGCTTGATTTCCTTGCTTCCAGAACTTCCAAGAAATCCTTCATGGTGACTGGACGAGGTCTAGCACTCTCATTTTTGTAGTCTCCTGACTTGAAGAATTGCCTTATGACTTTGGAGTTTACATCCTGAAATATGTCTTTGATATCACTGCCACTATAGCCATCGGTCAGTTTCGACATCTCATCCATATTGACACTGGATTCAAAACTCAAGAGCTTAGTTAGATAAAGTTCAAACATCTTCTTTCTTGCATCAACTGATGGTAGAGGTATGTAGATTCGTTTTTGGAATCTTCTCAAGAATGGCTGATCAAGGCTCCAAGGCTTATTTGTTGCACCCATCACATAGACGTGGAGGACTTTTCCTTTGTCAGTGATATTGTCCATCTCTTTCATGAGTTGATTCCTCATCCGTATTTCTCCTCCGACTTCTTCTGTTCGTACACCGACCAAGGAATCGATCTCATCTATGAATATAATAGCGGGTTGCCCGTTTTCCGATACCAAACGAGCGTTTTCAAAGAGCTTCGCTACATTCTGCTCTGATTCTCCAAGCCACTTTGACATAATGGATGCAGCATCAACATTATAGAAAGCAGCGTTTAGTTTGTTAGCTGTAGCCGCTGCGATCAAGGTCTTTCCGCAGCCAGGTGGTCCAAATAATAGAATCCCTCTCGCCCATCCAGTGGGAAATAGGTCAGGTCTTTGAGATGGGTAGACTATAGTGTCTTCAATCGCGTTCTTGGCATTTTCAAGCCCAACAACTTCTTCCCACTGTACATTGGGTTTCTCTCGGAGAATCATTGAATCCGTCTTCTTTGTACTTG
>JBGOZA010000038.1:0-8928 GCA_041480025.1 Bathyarchaeia archaeon
AGCTTTTTGAATTATCGAGTTACATTCTTTCAAGAGTATTCCTCTCCAACAGGATTCATCAAATCATTTTGCGTCCCGAATATTCAATGAACTGTGAATTAGTTTCAGGCTTAATATAAGAAGTAAACCTTCTAGCTCTCTCAAACCAGTCTATTATTATGTCAATGTTGCCAGACAGTGCGCGATGTCAGCTTTCAACATCGTCTTGTATGGATTGTCAACTATCTTCAGTTAGGCGTCTGCCAGCGTCTTCTAGCATCTTCATCTTGTGTTCTTTTGACAGTCTTGTGACGGGCACGAGATCAAAGACATCGAACCCAAGTCGCCTAAGATAATCTTCCAGATGAAGCAAGGCACGGACAGCGCCTCTTCCGCTTCCACCTGCTGAAGCAATGCCCATGACTTTCTTGCCAGAGAAGGTTCCAAGTTCACTGAAGGCCTCGCATCTGCGTAATCGGTCCAAGAATATCTTTGCTGACTCACTGAGGTCTCCAAAATACACTGGGGTTGCAAAGACCACGGCTTTGGACGAAGCCATCCTTTTTCTTAAGTCTTCAAAGTCATCTTTGATTATGCAGCTTCCTTCATTCCTACACTGGCCCCATCCGCCTGAGCAGGCAATACAAGGTTCGATGTTGAGCTTGTTCAGATGGACAAGTTCTGTCTCTGCTGAACTTTCTGAAGCTCCTTTCAGGACTGCTTGTGCTAGGCTCGATGTCAAACCGTCAACATTTGAACTCGTTTGTATCGCTATTATTTTCATGTAGATCAAAGATGTTGAGTGGAGTACTATTGAGTTAAATATTGCTGAAGATGGGCGCGCGCTAATGATCTGGCTATGTATGTCCTCCGTGTTTGGTCACTGAGAACTAAACTAAGCTTAAATCTCTTGACACAATATCCAGAATCAGCACAGAACCAAGAAAAAGAACGAATCTAGGAATTCTGGTTCAGAGAGGTAAGAATCTGGGAGAACTAAAGATAATCGGCATGTCCCCTACTGTTGTCGCAGGAGAAGTAGTTGAGGGAGAATTCGAAATGTATTGGGACAAGAGTAGTGCAGAAGATGTTCGGAGAGCTGAAGACGCTTTTCAGGAATATGTTCAGAAAGGATGGTTGGCGACTGGCGAGGTAGATGGTAGAAGAAGGCAGATTTTCAGATTCGATCCCGATCTTGAGAAGATAGTGCTTTTTCCCGTGATTTTGGGAGGATAGACACGGGTTTTTTCTGTTAGCCGTTTGTGTTCGGTTGTCTTCGGTTGAAAAATAGTGTTTATTAGGGCAGTTACTCCTGTAATGCGCTTTAATCACCTTGAGATGAACAATGATGGCAAGCCAAAACAGACCTGCTCGTCCGGCGCCCAAGCCATGGGTTTTGAGGGACTATGTTAATTGCTCTGGTTGTAGGCTGTGCGAGATTGCCTGCACTCAGAAACATGAAGGAAGAATCTGGCCTGAAGCGTCTATGGTACGTGTTTTCATGTTGGTTCCTGGCCTTGAAGTACCTCACTTGTGTGCACAATGCAGCAATTATCCTTGTGTTAATTCCTGTCCGTTCAAAGCTCTCTCTGTCGATGAACAGACTGGTGCGGTCATCGTTGACAAGGAGAAATGCACCGCATGTGGTGTATGTATCAGAGCTTGTCCTGGAACTATACCTCATCTCCATCCGAACAAGAAATACATAGTGATATGCGATCTTTGCGGTGGAGATCCTGAATGTGCAAAAGTCTGTACAGCCGCGGGTTACAATTGCCTCCAAAAAGGTACACGTACTTCTTCTTTGGGTTATGACCTTTACGCAAAGAAGCCTGAAGATCTCACCGCTAATCTAGCGGTTCTTCAATATGGTGAGAAAGGAGAGGAGTTGATAGAATGACTTATGGATACACAGGCAAGTTTGCTGAAGTAGACCTATCAAACAACAAGATAACTGATTTCTCCCTAGATGAAACAATATTGCATGATTACATAGGAGGAAGAGGAGTAGCTACCAAGATATTGTGGGATAGGCTTGGCTACAAGTGGAGCTCGGTGGACCCACTTGGACCTGATAACATTCTTATTGCTCTGACCGGCCCATTGACAGGATTCTTAGGTGGTGTAAGGGCATGTGCTTCTGGAAAATCCCCGCTGACAAATGGCATCATCGGTTCAACAGTATCTGGTGAATTCGCGCTCGAGTTGAGATGTGCGGGATTCGATGGAATTGTGGTGACTGGGAAGGCCTCGTCTCCTGTCTATCTTCTTGTAACCGATGGAAAAGTCGAGATTCAGGATGCAGGAAAATACTGGGGGATGGATGGTGTTCACACAGTTGTAGCGCTGAACAAAGAAGTCAGGGGGATAATGGCCAAGAAAGATCCTCGCTTTGGGCTCTGGAGAGAACCGGGTATGCTCTATATTGGGCCTGCAGGAGAGAATCTTGTCAGAAACTCCGTCATAATGCAGAAGTGGACGCATGCATGCGGCTACGGTGGCTACGGTGCTGTGATGGGCTCAAAGAATCTCAAGGCGATAGCAGCGAAGGGAACAGGTCCTTTGCCTGAGGTAGCCGATCCAGAAGAATTGCGGAATCTCATGAAGTCAGTGAGAGATCAGCAATTCAGTGACATTCAGCGAGGTTGGTGGGGTACGGCAGCTGGTGGCTACCAGACTGGAGCCGAAGCTTCTTCGGAACCGGTTCGCAACTGGCAGGAAGAATATCATAATGAAAAAAGCATGGGCGTAGTTAACTTGGAGACACGTAACTGGATCAAGAGGTTCTGGAGCGATTACGGTTGCATGAGAGCTTGCATGAAACTCGCAACCGTGAGGACTGGCCCACTCAAAGGAGCCATAACGGACTGCCCCGACTACGAGCTAGAAGCCTACTGCGGCGCTAACCTAGGAATCTTTGATCCCGACGGTATAGTCTATATGTCTGCTTTGGTTGACGATCTTGGACTAAGTGGCATCAATAGTGCCAACACAATGGGCTTCGCGGCTGAACTCTTCCAAAGAGGCATACTCACCAAGGAAGATTTCGGTGGCATCGAGCCTAAATGGGGTGATACAAAAGCTATGGGCGATTTGGCCAGATTGATTAGCCACCGCAAATTCATAGGTGATGTTTTGGCCGAGGGAACCTACAGAGCTGCAGTGAAGATATCTCAGATGAAGGGAGTCGATTGCATGCAATATGCAGTCCAGTTCAAAGGGAATGAGGTAGGCGCCCACGGAGTAAGAACTTTGCATCATTTTCCAGTCTTGGGTTATGCAACGTCAGTTCAAGGTGGAGATCACACATCAGTTGCAAGACCCCCAATGTCAGAGGCAGTTGCGGCCATTGGAGATTCGATGGTCTTCTGCAATATCAGTGTTGGATTCGGTGTTACAGCAGTAGCATGGTCGTTCCTGAAGGCAATAACGGGTTGGGATACTACGCAGGAAGAGTGGATGAACGTCTATGGGAGACGAATCATCCAAATTCAGAGAGCTGTCCTTCTCTTGGGAGGGCCCGATGTGTTCTGGGATCCGGTTAAAGATGACGATAACCCTGAGAGATGGTACACACCACTCACTAGTGGACCATTCAAAGGCAGCGCGCCCAAGAGAGAAGATGTGATGGCTGAAAGGGCAAAGTTCTATTCTGAAATGGGCTGGGATGAAAGAGGAATACCCACAACAGATGAACTCACCAAACTCGGCCTCAACGATGTCGACAAGGCTATTAGCCATCTTAGAAAATAAGATGGCCAATCCTTTCCTCCATTTTTCGGGTCACGTCGCGAACTATAGTATATTTGAGGAATTAGTTCTGATTGTGCCAGGTTTCATAATTGAATTCTGATGTGTCTACACGTGCTGACTCTTAGGAGCTACCAGACTTGACTCAAGAGTCTATATGCGTTTCCACCGACAACTTTGGCAGTCTCCTGATCTGAATAACCATGCTTAACCATCCATCTCACAACGTTTGAGAGGCACTCCGAAGGATTCTCTAATCCAAGAACAAACTTCGGCATCGTCTCGAAATCCATATCAATACCAAGGAAACGTGTCTCTCCCTTCTTTCTCGAGTAATGGCCCAATCCTTCTGTCTTGTCTCTGGCTACTCCGACTTGGTACAGTCCAACATGATCCCCGTACATCGTGTCCGGTCCACAACCCACATGACCTATCCCCATCAAGCTTATGCAGTACTCTATGTGTTCCATGTAAGATTCTATGGAATGAATAGGATTCTTCTTTGTGGCCGTCAAATTCGGCGCTGCCTCTATGCCCAAGATCCCGTCTTTCTCAGCAAGAGCTTGAAGAACCTCATCTGGAAGCATCCGCGTTATTGGAGTCAATGCTCTTGCCCCACAATGCGAAACTAATATCGGCTTTTTGCTAGACTCTATTGTGTCTAGGCACGTCTGGCTACTGCAATGGCTCACATCGATGAGCATCCCGATCTTGTTCATTCTTACTACAGCGTCGTAGCCAAAGTCACTGAGACCTGCATCCCTAGGTTCCTTGAGTCCCGTTCCAAGCATATTCGATTCACTATAGGCCAGTCCCATACTTCTTATGCCAAGGCCATATAGGACGTCGATTCGATCCACTTCATTCTCTATGCAACTTGAAGATTCAAGGGTCGGTACCCATGCCAATCTGCCTGTTTTGAAGGCGTATTCAATTTCGCTCACGCTCTTGCAATGGATTACGAAGTCCTGATGTGCTATGTCTGAGAGTCTCATCCCGAGGTCATGTATAGTGTCAGACCATTTCCACCCCATTTTGGAAGTTACTGTGGAGAAGCCATCGAGTAGATTGTCGAAGACGGCATCCAGGCCTGATAGGCTTAGTGCGTCATATGCCATGAAGCTTCGGCCCTCCCTACTCAACATGTAAGTCTGCCCCATGTCTTCAGGGAACAGTACAGGGTGTTCATGGAGATCGATCAGAATATTTTTCTCAATTATCTCCTCAGCCCTTTCTTCTTCACTATCCGATAGTGGCACCTTGTGTGACCAGTTCTCGAGTAACGCTTTCCTCAGCTTGAACTCTTTGTAGTCTTTTCCAGGTTCCAAGTATTGGTAAGGCTTGTATCCGGAGTATTTCTTTCCGCGACCCATCTTGACGCCTAAATCCAGTTATGTGCCAATCCTTAAACAGCTTACCATAGGAGAGAGAAGGTTTGGACCAGCTAAGGCGCGCGCAAGGTTTGAGAACAGTTGAGAAGGTTTCATTGCCAAAGATTCATGGGCGACATTGATTTGCTCTAAATCAATGCTCTAGACAATCTTTATCCAAAGGTTATTTCATAGTCATTCTCAGAGTGAATAAGATGCTTTGCCCATATTGTGGTAAAGAAGTCCCACTGGAAAGCAATTTCTGCCCCAACTGTGGTGCTTCAGTTGAGTCTCGGATAATTGAAACTGGCTCCCTCAAGTTTGAAATCAAGTATCGCCCATCATATGCATTGTTGGAAGTGCAGCTTCCAGATAACGGTCGTATTACTGCCGAAGCTGGCTCTATGACTTACATGAGCAAAAACGTCACGGTTGATACACATACACGAATGAAGGAACAAGGATTACTGGGAACAATCAAGGTCTCATTGCTAGGGGGAGAAACATTATTCATAAACGACTACATCGCCAACGGTGGACCGGCTAAGATAGGTTTCGTTTCAGCCCCTCTGGGGGATATAACCCAGTTAAAAGTGGGTCTGGGTAGAGGCTATATTCTTCAGAGTTCCGCATACATTGTCTCGACTGAAGGTGTCAAGCTTGATACCCAATGGCAAGGTTTCACAAAAGGACTTTTTGGGCAAAACCTATTCATGCTCAAGACTCTAGGAGAGGGAGACGTTTTCATAAACACTTTCGGTGCTGTCGACAAGCATGAACTTGGTAGCGGAGAGACTTTGGTCGTAGACAACTATCATCTGGCTGCCTTTAGCGACACATGCAGCTACAATGTCCGCATGTTCGGAGGATTGAAATCTACAATATTTGGAGGCGAAGGGTTCGTTACTGATGTTACAGGTCCAGGCGAAGTCTATATTCAGACGAAAAACGTGAAGGAGTTTGTGGACTGGATCTGGAGATATATTGCCCCAAGAGTGCAATCAAGAGCAAACACTGGAATCCGCTTTGGAAGATAGTGGCGTGTTACCTTAGTGCTCACACACTATGCATACTACTTTCAACTGCTACTCAAACTGAAGAGCTAAGGCTCTACAGGGCCCGCCCTCTGCACCCTGTATGGCTATGGGAGCGTAGATGAAGTATGCTCTTCTCGCCCGCGTTCCGTCAAGAACCATGTCCAAATTCCTTAGTGTCTCCACCAGAACTATCCCTGCTCCGAGCAGAATGCGATGGGTCTCAGCGTTGGAGTCTTCTCTGGTAGTTGGTCCATGGCCAGCGACATCACCACCCCAGCCACCTACACTCAGTGTATCGACACCCAAGGCTTTCACTCCAATGTCAACCAGATATCTCGCAGTTTCTTCAACCAGGAACGGCCACTCGAAGAGATATTCCTTGTTGAATCCAAACCTCTTATCCCAGCCCGTGTGCAGCATGAGGACATCCCCCGTTTTGACGGTATCGTCAAACTTCTTCAAATCCTCAACTGTGATCGCTTCCTTTGGTTTCTTATGAGAAAGGTCTATGACCACGCCTTCGCCCATGAAGGCTTCGACGGGAAGCTGATCTACGCTCTTTCCTTCGGGCACAAAGTGGAGGGGTGTATCTATGTGTGTGCCTGTGTGGGTAGTCATCTGATGGATGACATGCATTGTTGTTCCATCTCGAGCAGCGTTGTTCGTTTGCTCGTAGATGAAGTTGAGTTGCGTGGGCCATGCTGGCATAGAATTATACAGAACAATACTCAGGTCAACTATTCTCTTGGGGTTCAAACCTGTTCTTCTCCTATCAAGCACTTCTGCCCATATCCCATCCTTACTCAAGAATGATGAGATTTCCTTATGATTTTGCTTTCGCGCGCACTTATGAATAGCGGCTCATTGCACAACTTATATGAACTCCACTTGGATTGGTAATTTCTCTTGTTCCCTATTCTAAGGAGTCTAAACCACGCTTGGATGTGTTCCAACCTTTCATACTCAGCCTCGTTAGCGCGCGCTGCTACTCGGAATGCTATTCGCTCTGTTAGTTGATGTCATACTTAGCTAGTGCATGTGGGAACTTTGGTGCTCACACACATCAAAACGACAACGTCAGAGGATCAAGCTCAAACCAAAAAACAGAAGATAGCGCGAGTAGTAGATGCGCGTTAGAAGCTAGACGCCCAGCCTCTTAATGACCTTGAGCGCATTGTAGGTGATCCATTTGCTCGGCTCCCCTTTCTGCTCCAAGGTTGCATGCATCCTGCCAATAGGAGAACTATCAAGAATCCATCTGCCGTCGCTACCCTGTTTCCCTGGCAAAAACTCCAACGCATCATTGATCCTCTCATCCTTAACATATCCAAGCTTCGTGACTACAGATAACCCCCTTAGTATATCATAGGAGAAACTTGGGGAACTCATGTTCAGCCAATTCTGGTTTATGACCTTGAATCCATGGTGGTCAGCCATGAACAGCCTATGCTTCAACAGAAACTCGACACCAGCGCCTATAGATGATTCCATATCACAGGTTAGCTTACCCTTTGTCATCTCGGAGAAGGCGTCTAGAGGGTGATGGTGCCCATGAAGCAGCTGTGCCTATCGCTGACATGCGGCTTCCAGTATGGGCAGAGCCACCCGCCGTCCCTGTTTTGCACCTTAACTAGCCAGTTGAGGGCTTTCGTCACCCTCCTATCATCTTCATGTCCTAGCCTGATTAGCGAGGCAGCAACGTTGCCTGTCAGACATGACAACTCATATTCGCGGATCTCTTGCAGTGTCCCTGATCTCTCATAGGTTGAGAACCCTCCCTCCTCGAGTTGAAATTGGTAGATGAATTCACATGCTCGTCGAACGCTTTCATCGCTTTTGTCGAGGCCAAGTTGACTTAGGATCATGACTTGCCAATAGGTTCCCTTGTACTTCGGATTGTAAGGCTTTCTTGCGTCCTCCCAGTAGCCCTCAGGCTTCTGTTTGCTGAGGATTCTCTGGACTCTGCTATCTGATTGGATGTCTTGTTTAGCTTTGATCAACTCGGGGTCGTTTATTGGGCAGCTAACTATGTCTCTCAAGGTGAGATACCGGACTGAGGGGTTATCAGGCTCCAGTAACCACTCTGTTAGGTTCCCTATCGAGGCCGCGTTCTTCATCCAATTCAGCTGATAAGCCTAGGTTTGTGGATGCATATATAATCCAAGCGCGCGTGAGCTGCAGTGCCTCTCGCAAGCGAGACCACGTAGAAGTGATGCCAAGGCGCGCGCTACTAGTATTAGAGAATTAGTACTAGCATGTGTGTGAGTACCATGCATAACACACTAAACAGTCTTAGAAGATGTAAGGAAAGCACGCGCTAGTAATCATCTAGAAAAAATTTCCATAAGTCTTAATCGCCTACATACTGACGGTTCTTACAATATTTTTTTTGGGGAGCGAGAGGATTATGGTCGTAGTGGCGACAGAGGATATTTGTGGTAACTGTTCCGCGTGTAGCATACGTCCATTGACTAATGGTTTTTACAATTGCAGACGGTACGATATCGTCGTGACATTGAATGAGACATGCGAAACCATTGATGTGTTAAAGACCAAACCAGTTCGACAGCACGCGCACTTTGGGGTTAAACTTTAGCCCCAAACCCAAACCCATTTCTTCAATTACTCTTTCGTTCTCTAATTCTCTCATTCTATCTCTCTTTCCCACAACAGCACAATGTATCACGTATATCACACAGCTCACGCGAGAGAGATGATTTCAATCTACTGCTGATTGGTTTGCTAGAGCGCACAAATTTTAAGTGCAGTTTGGGCCAATATTCTCGCTTGTC
>JBGOZA010000039.1:0-8868 GCA_041480025.1 Bathyarchaeia archaeon
CTACAAGATTCGAACAGGCAATAATGCCTGCAATCGAGCAGAACTAAATCTTCTTATCGCTCCCAAGTTCTGCATCTTCCCCCAACATAATTCTCCAAAAAAGAACCGTTCAGTAGCCGAATTCCCCACTTATCAGCTATCTGGGATCAGGAGAAGTCGAGCAAGGACAAGCGCGCGCCCCTGTCGCTGCGAAGATTTCCGCGTAGAAATACGGGTATCGGTCTCTTGCTCAAAACACTCCAAGAAGAGCGTTTATCAGTGCAAGAGATATGATCGCTGTTCTTATTGCTGTATGTAGTGCGCGTTTACTATGTGGGGACTCTCTTCGTTGTTCATGAAGTTCACTAGCTCGTCGAATTTTCTTATGAAGAGGTATCCTCTCTGAGTTGTCGTGTAGCTTCCTTCTTTTATGGCTAGAAGCTCTTTGTCGAAGAGTATGGTCAAGTATTTCTCCAATTGCTGGTGGCTAAGATTTGCTCGGTACATGATGTGAGTCTTCTTGGATCCTGCAGAGCACAGCTTTAGGATTATGTACATTGTTTCGAAGCGATTTCTTTTCTGTGTTTTTTCTCTCGCCATCTGATATATCATTGGTTATCACAACTTCAACACAACAATACAACTGTTTAACAAATATTATTTTCTCTCCCCGAGAGAGAAATTCTTCAAGAACAGAATTGCAGAACGAAAGTATAGAAGAAGCCAAATTGATTACGCTCGCTACTTAAATACCAAACAAGCGTAGAGAAATCCTGTAATGATTATCGACTATGTTGCTGACATGCTCAAGGACGGCAAGTGGCACTACGTCCGCACTATCGCTAGAAAGATTGACCAATCTGAAAATACAGTCAGAGACGTAGTGGATTTTTGCGTTTCCTTCGACATGGCAACGGTTGATAGTACAGGGAACAGAGTGAAACTAGATCCGGCCCTTGCGAAACTGCTCAAATAATCCATAAGAATTTCTAGGAAGTTAGTGAGTCTTCGAGATCAAGGACTCTGGATCTCTTGCTATGGAGGTCTGTCCGCTCTAGGACGTCGATGCCTGATTGAGTAAGCTCGTAGAGCCCTCTGGCCGCAGAGGTTACGAGTCCCAACTCGACCAATGTGACCATAACATTTCTAATAACGCTTGGAGGCCTCTTCATCTTTTTACCAATCAGAATTGGGGTCAGTCTAGGCATGTCTCTTAGAAGGCGGAGAATCTCAATTGCAGTCAGAGAAAACCCAGCCATATTAATTCTTCCTGATGTAGATATATCCCTTACGCTCCATTGGGATATAGTGTAATGACTATTCATCATTATTGTTGGATTCAGACTATTCTATGTATAGACTTTAAATAGCGAAAAGAGTTACAGTAAGAAGGGGTAAACAATTGACTTTCCTAAACAGGAGCCGATTCGAGATCATGGCCGACATCCTGCAGAGAGCGGTCACTGGTGCCAAGAAGACATGGCTCCTCTACAGTGCAAACCTGAGTTACAGTCAACACCAGAAGTACATCAGCACTCTGGTCGAACTAGGACTTTTGTCGAAGATGAATGGGCTCTACACCACCACTAAGAAAGGAATGGACTTCATAACGAGTTATCAGACGCTGACGAGTCTGCTTGGAGAAACCTTCAGTATGACCGCTGAAGCCAAGAGAGAACTTGCCAAAAAGAAGTCGAGACGTATTGATGGTGCGCTATCCGTCTCCGGAAACGACGATGTTGAAACTGAAGTTCTTGACACCACTGATGGTTGAAGGTACATTCAGTCTCCAAGTTACGGCCAGAACCTGACCCGGCACAAGTGGCTTACTATTGTAATTCCAGCTCAAGCCAATTATGTTTGCACTAGCAGGACTCCAATCAGATGTGCTTAACCCTAGAGTCATGTTTACGTTGCCATTGTTACGAACATAACCCGTCTTAGTATAGTTGGAACCTGGTAAGACTCTTCCCCAACCTATCCTGGTCAGATTTGTCGTGCATTTCTGCGTCGTATAAACACCCACATTTGCACTTGTGAGGATTCCTGTGTTAGAAACATCATTGGAACCCGTCAGGAAGCCCAAAGTCAGAGGAGAAGTCGCCAAGAGCGCTGCAAAGACCCCCGCGAAGACCACTACAGAGCTCCCAATCCATTTAGCTCTCCCCCGACCTGTCTCTTCCATGATTTTATCGGGCTCCAATAGCGCTTGCTTTGGATATTGCCGTTATGAAACCTGCCAACCGAGCCGAAATATGGTTTCCTAACTAGCAATCACCCTAAGGAACAGTGACAAAAATCCAATCCCCATATCACAGAAAGGTAAGAACAACCGATATCAAAGTTGATGGTGATTCAAATTCGGGGATACGAGCTGAAAACCCTTTTTAGACGTGTGTGCTCTAATTGCAGTGTGTTAGAAACTTGCCAAGCATCTTCACGGACAGGAACAAACTATCTCCAAGATACCTGCCTCCCTTGCTCCCCCATAGGGAAGGGCAAATCCGTTCACTAGAGAGCACTTTCAATGATTCACTGGATAGAATTGCAGAGACTTATCTCCGCACTGTACAGATAATCGGAGGCGTAGGGGTAGGCAAGACAAGCACAGTTCTTAGGTTTGCATCAGTCTTTAGGGAAAAGGCTCGAGCCAAGAAGATTGACCTGACACACACGTACATCAACCTCAAACTTCAGAACAGTGGTAGAGTAGTTCTATACCGCCATCTTCTGGAACAAAGTGCTCCAGAGATACGTGCAACCAGCTTAAGCGCAGACGAAATGCTCTACCAACTAGTGAAGTACCTCACTTCTCAAGAGAAGTATCTTCTTTTGACTCTAGATGAAATAGAATACTATATACGTCACACAAAGGAGCGAATCGTCTACGATCTGACCCGCATAAATGAACTGGCTCCACAGAAACCGTGCGGGGTCATAGGTCTGATATTCATATCCAGAGACAAGTCATACCAAACACTCCTTGACCAGTCAGAACTTAGCAGTCTCGGACGAACAACAATAGAGTTTCAACCATACACTGCTCAACAGATACGAGACATATTAGAAGAAAGAGTCTCAGAAGCCTTCCACCGAGGCGCCGTATCTGATGATGTCCTCGAATACATATCCGACATAGCATCTCAGCCACCGGTTAACAGTGATATTCGTTATGCTCTTGATCTCCTTCTGCAGTCCGGCAACTACGCTGATGAAAAAGGTTCAGAGAGAATTCTCCCAGAACATGTCAGAAGAATTCATGGGGAATTCTATCACCAGCTGAGTTCAGAAGATATCTTGGAACTACCGGATGACGAAAAGATGGTTCTCCTCGGTCTAGCTCGAGCTCTTAGAAACCGAAAGACATCCTATGTTCCGTTCAATGAAGTTCAGGAATGCAGTGATCTAGTTGCGGAAGAAAATGGATTGCGAATAAGAGGGGTAGACAGGATTCTGCAAGATCTAGCAGACAGGGGCATTGCGCAGATCAAGTCCTTGACTCAGATCGGTATTGCAGATGTGCCTGTGGATCAGTTGGCTGACTATCTTAAGCTGCTCGCAGAGAGAGTGAAGACGGACGTCAAAAACAACGAGTAAAGAAACGCATAGCGCTGAGATAGCGCTTGGGAGTCTAGGCCGACTGAAGATTTTGAGAACTCTCGCTGTCACGGGTTTTCCATCTTACACGAAATATGGCCTAGAAAGAGCAACCGGACTGAAACCTGCTGCAGTTCGAGAGCATCTAAGAACTCTCATTGAGGCAGGGCTTGTCAGAGAACTACCATTGAAGCCACGAGTCTACATCGTCAACGACAAAGATTCGTTCATCGTGCTTCTCATTGATCTTTTTCGGAAATCTGGATACGCGAAGTAGGAGGCGAAGAGGGGGGGTGTCAAGAGACGTAGAATGGCTTTGTGTGTGCGTATCGAGCCGCTGCCTTCGCCTCCAGGACCACCATCTGTGTTAGGCACTCCATCTCAAGGTGAGCCCGTTTCTTAGCCTCATTTAGAACTTGTTCTGCAACGGAACGAAGCTGTTCCTCAGCTGTCATAGGCTCCCTCTTCTTTCTGTCAATTCCTGAGTCTATTTTGTTGTCTCCCAGTATGCGGCTCATTTTTCGTCGATAACAGACTCTGTTGAACTTCTTCTTAGAGGAAGCGGAACAACATGACGTTTCTTTTTGACAACATGTTGACGGACAAGTGTAGACAAGAGGAATCCAAGCCTTTAGTTTTCGTTCCCTTGTCAGTGTAAGACCATCTATCTGTGGCGCACAGAAAGGTGAGTAGTCCGCTCTGAAGCCAATAGGCCCAGTCTATACTGAGCCCCTAGCTCTAGTGGGAGCAATGAAGATTCTGAAGATTTTGGAAAACAGTCGAAAAAGGTCGAGTGTCTACTATGACCTTCAAGGACCTACCATGGATTCTATGATTTCATATGCCTGAATGTAGTTTCCGCCTCGATCTGTAAGGTACCAGAGTCCGTTCTCGCACATTACCAGTTCCTGATTCTCACAGAAGCGTAAGAGTCTCAGAACACTCCTCCATGACAGATTGGCACCATACGCTATGCGCGTTATCTTCTCTGGAAGACATCGTAGTATATCACGTACCATCTATGGTCTAGAACGTCTCCATGTGTGAGGATACTTCTTGGCTTTCTTCGAGTCGTTCAATTCGACTTCTTTTATGGTGTTCTTAGGTAGGATTCTACTCTGATAAAGTGACAAGCCCTCATCTGTTGCCTGTCTTTCTATTTCAAGAAATGGTCTGCGTATCGTCTGCATGCCTCTACAAGCTATTTCTACTAGAGGATAACCCTTTTTGCAAAGCCATATTCAGCTAATAGCAAAGCCAAGTAGGAAACTTGTCAACTCTACTGCACTAGATTTCCAACATCAGATGACAAGTCCAACAAGCTCCTACAGAGTGAGATCAATTACGGTCGTGCCTGCAAACTTGTCGAAATATCTGATATATCTGGTGTCGTGAAGCCTCAATCCAACAATTAGATCCAGGGGCAGGAGAAATGCCTTTCCAAAGTTCCTGACAGCAACACCGTCATATGAGAGGTCCCTTCCGTCTATTCTAACAACTTGCAACCTAACAATAATCTTACCAATTGTCTGTCCCCTGAATCCCTCAAGCAAAGTGGAATATCCCCACAAGAGAGCCAAAGTTGCGAAGAAGACCACATTGAACTGTGAGGTAGATATTGTTCCCCCCGTCAATATGGAAAGAACGTCTGGAACAGTCGTTACCGCGGCAACCGCCACCATGAGGCACGCATCCATCAGAAAAGCAAAAGTTCTTTTCTTGAACGAAGCGAGCCGAAGTTCAGTCTCTCTTCTTGAGACATTAGCCTGTCCCGCCCAGGTTTCAAGTTCCTTGATTAGTTTTATGGCATTGTGACCAGAGTTATTTAGTTTGTATCTGCCTGTAGGCGTCTGCTCAGTAAAAGCACTAAGATTCTTGATGTGAAAGCTGAGTTTCCCAGTGTCTACGCCTAGGCTATTCATCAAGTCTGTGAAAGAGCACTCATTCTTCTCGCTAAGTATTAGTAGGATCCTTCTTCTCAGTGGATGGGCCAGAACTGAGAATATTTTCGATACACTTTCCTCTTCCACAGCCATCTCTTAAACCTGAACCTCTTACGGTATGATTAACTCTCAAGTCTACTTAGGGTTCACAGATTATCTTTCACACGGAGCATTTACAGAGTCACCTAAGGCTTTCTAAAGTTCTTATAAACTCACATGCTTTCTGTGTATATCAGTTTTCTTGACTATATATCCGCTTTCCCTCTGGGATACCCCTCCCCCCTGAATATACGTTACTGGCTAATAGTGAGCTAGTAATACCTTATTTGAGGAGAAACTAGATGGCATCTAGGCAGACAGATATAACAGATATTAAAGGCGTTGGAGCCGCTACTGCGGCCAAGCTTAAGGAAGCAGGATTCGGAACGGTGGAAGCTCTAGCTGTTACACCCATAAGAGAACTAGTTGAGGGCTCGGGAATAGGTGAGGAAACAGCTCTCCAAATGCAGGAGAGAGCACGAGAGATGCTGGGAATTGGTTTCATGACTGCTTTTGATCTTTTTGAAAAACGTAAAGATGCAAAGAGAATAACGACTGGTAGCAAGAATCTTGACAAACTTCTCGGAGGTGGTGTGGAAACACAAGCAATGACAGAATTCTGCGGGGAATTCGGAACAGGGAAGAGCCAAATAAGTATGCAACTCTGCATAACCTCTCAGCAGCCACCTGAACAAGGCGGTCTCGGAGGCAAAGTCCTATTCTTAGATACTGAAGGGACCTTCTCACCAGAGAGGATCAATTCTGTGGCATTGGCTAAGGGATTTGACCCTAAGAAAGTGTTGGAGAACATAATCTATGCTCGATGCTATAATAGTGATCACCAAATGTTATTGGTTGACAAAGCCTTCAAACTAGTTGAAGAAGAAGGTGTGAAGTTAGTCGTAGTTGATTCTCTCATAAGCCATTTTAGAGGAGAATATGTAGGCCGTGAAAGCTTAGCTGAGCGCCAGCAAAAACTGAATCGCCATATCCATAAACTCCTCCGATTAGCTGAGATTTACAACTTGGCTGTAGTAGTTACAAATCAGATTCAATCTAATCCACAGGCCTTCTTCGGCGATCCGAATCGCCCAGCCGGTGGAAATATTGTGGCTCACGCTTCAACACATCGACTCTACATTCGCAAAGGAAAAGATAACACTCGAGTCATAAGAGTAATTGACAGCCCCTATCTCCCAGAACAAGCGACACGATTTGCAATAACAAGCGCTGGCGTGGAAGACGTAGAAGAAACTTAGCATAAAGCAACTTTTCTCTCCGAAACAATGACGCCAGCCAACCAAGAAGTATCAATAAGTAATGCACAAGACAAAAATAGGCAGTGCGGAGAATAGCAAACAATCGAGGAGAAACTAGCAGGTTGATGAATATGCTTCTGAAAGGTGGATCAAGAGGCCCACCCTGATGCCTTCAGTCAAGTGCTCCTGTATCTTCCCATATTATTCCTAGTATTGATCAAATCCCGTAAAGCCTTTGTTGACTAGCCTATTTTGAAGCACGCGCTGTCTGATTATGCTGTTCAAAAGTTTTGTACACGCGTTCTAAAGCTTAGGATTAAGTGCACTGCAGGATAGGTATAGCCTGGTTTGGTGAGTCTGAAACTTGTACTCAGGTTACAGTAGAAAGAAGCTGCTTTCCATTGGACTCTTGGCATTCATGATTGGGGGGTCTTTTGGTGGTGCTCTATGGAGATTTGGCGGAATCTACGTAGGGTCCTTTCCAGATACGTGGAATCTAGATCCTCTTCAGAAGTTCTCTTCATACAATGAGCTTCAGACATTTCTCAACAAGAGTACAAGTTCCTACATGTATTACCGGACTGTTGGAACAGGGCTGCCTGAATTGACTACTAATTCATTCGCGATCATGTCAACGGATTCGTTCAAAGTCTCAGATTTCTCGACGACCAATATTCAGGTTGCCGGAGTCGATGAGGCCGACATAGTGAAGACAGATGGCCAATACGTCTACGTGGTCTCAGGGGCATTCGTGTATATTGTTCGGGCGTATCCACCGAGCACTGCTAGAGTATTGTCGAAGCTATCATTCAACCAGACTGTTACTGGCATATTCATCGCAGATAACAGACTAGTAGTATTCCATGGCGCCTCCCAAGTTGTCGCAGTCTCTCTCATAAACAGGCTCTATCCTCAACCCGCAAGCTACACGATGTGGACAACCATCAAGATCTACGATACAAGTGACAAATCAGATCCGATCCTGAGAAAAGAGATCACTGTAGATGGATACTACTACACATCCAGAATGATTGGAGATTATGTCTACTCTCTGTTCAGTCAGCCAATATACATAACCAACGGCGAAATCAGTCTCCCAACAATAAGTATAGACGGACAAACGATGAGAGTGCCCGCTACAAGCATCTACTACATTAACTCCACTGACTACTACTATGGATATGTGAAAATCATCGCGTTCAACATCCAGAACACAGCACAGAAACCTGCTTCCCAGACACTTCTTATTGGAAGCTTATCAAACGTCTACGTTTCACGGAACAACCTCTACCTCACCTTGCCCGGAAAGAACGGTGTAACAAACATCCACAAGATAGGTATCCAGGACGGCAACATAGCCTACGTAGCAAATGGAACCGTGCTTGGAACGGTCCTGAACCAGTTCTCAATGGACGAATATAACGGATACTTCAGGGTTGCTACAACAATCGGATGGCCACAAACAAGCAACGTATACGTTTTGGACCAGAGACTCCGAATAGTTGGCAAACTCCAAGGACTTGCGCCCGGAGAAAGCATTCATGCTGCAAGATTCATGGGCGAAAGATGTTATCTGGTCACCTTCAAGAAAACAGATCCCCTTTTTGTAGTAGACCTGAAGTATCCGGACAACCCAACAGTCTTAGGTCAGCTGAAGATACCTGGATACTCAGACTATCTTCAACCATACGATGAGACCCATCTGATAGGCATAGGAAAAGAAACCGTTGAATCAGAACAAGCAGACTTCGCCTGGTACCAAGGAGTCAAAATCTCGCTATTCGATGTCAGCAACGTCTCCGCCCCGAAAGAGACCGCGAAAGTGGAGATAGGTGATAGAGGAACAGATTCGCCAGTTCTACGCGATGCTAAAGCCCTGCTCTTCAGCAGGTCAAGAAACCTCCTCGTGCTGCCAGTACTAGTTGCAGAGATTGATGAATCGCAATATCCCGGAGGAGTTCCACCATATGCCTATGGCAACTATGTTTGGCAAGGTGTCTACGTATACAACATAACAGCGGATACAGGGATCACACTGTTGGGAACAATAA
>JBGOZA010000040.1:0-8841 GCA_041480025.1 Bathyarchaeia archaeon
ACCTTCCATATTTAGGCCTTTCCAGCGCGCGCTTATAAGCTAAGTAACAAGCGTGAAAGTAAGAATTGCGATTCGTCATAGTCAAAGTGCCTTAGACAGCAGCAGGATTGACTGCCAACGGGGCTTGACCACTGAGTCTAAAGTAAACGCGTCTATTCTGTTTGCCTTTGTTCTCAGTCTTCAACAGTTCTATTTGGCCAATTTCCTTCAAATTCTTGACATGCGTCCCACCATCAGCTTGCCTGTCCACCCCAACTATCTCAACTATACGTAGGCAAGGAACGTCCGGTGGATAGGCTTCGGCCATCTTAATTATGCCAGTGATTTTCAGCGCTTCCTCCTTAGGGAGTTCATATGTTTTCACGGGGATGTCTTTCTCGAAGAATTCGTTTGCCTTGTCTATGTAATGCTGTATCGTATCTTTGTCAAACTTTTCCAAGTTGAAGTCGAATCGGACTTTGTCTTCTTCAAGCTGGTTTCCGGTTACAAGGGCTCCAGTGCCATTGCATAGAAGAGAAGCAAATAGATGAGAAGCTGTATGGGTTCTCATAAGTTTGTATCTTCTATTCCAGTCGAGGGCGCAGTGGACCTTGTCTCCAATCTGAAGACCGGGTCTGTCAACTTCATGGGAGACTTCGCCTGAGAATTTCCCAACATAGATGACGTTGTATCTCTGTTGTCCCTTTGCCATGCTCCCTGTGTCATATGGTTGTCCTCCCCCTTTAGGATAGAATATTGTTTGGTTGAGTGTAACGTACTTGTCTTCCTTGACTGATGTTATGGTCGCGTCTGTTTCTCTCAGATAGCTGTCTTCGAGGTACAGTATTCTTGTCATGATCTTAAGCCAATTATCTCGAATCACCGATGTTTCTTAAAGTTTGTTTCTGTTACAAACATCCATATGTCCTTTCAGCTGGCTTATGTCAATTCTGGAATCGCGCGGATCAATAGTCTATGGAGCTGACGTTTACTTGAAGCATCTAATTCTGTCACATATTATCTCAAAAGCGCGCTGTGCGCGCTGGACTATGCCAAATACATCTTGAGCGAGTGCTAATGAGCAATATCGCTAACGTTTTGGCTTCTGTAGATATGCTTCTATTCTATTGTTTAGGTCTTCATTAATCATTTCATGGTTACCGAGAGCCACATTGTAGATTTCTTGGTATTCATCTGCTTTTAGGTCTAAGACTTCCTCGAGATACCATCGTTGGCTGTTCCGGATCAATAGTCGTGCGTTGGTCTGGATATCATCGGTCACAGGAATTCTATTTGATTTTGACATGAGTCTTCAACGCTTAGTACTCTTAAGCCTCCCTTTAGGGGTGCGCTTTGAACTACGACTCTATCAGAAGTGTGCAGTTGGACACTAATAACTTCACGGTTCAAGCTAGGTTGTTGATGGCTAATTTTCTGGAAGGGAGCTGAAGATCGTTTTGCAGGAATGATTCAATGGTAGCGGGCGCTTTTTTATGAATACCTAGGGGCTTGAGAATTGTGTCTGCTACATCTAGAAGAATCTCCGCATATCTTTCTCTATCATAGTAGCTGTTGTTACCATCCATGATTAGAGGAGGTAAGACCCGCCTCATAGGATTGGTATGAGCTGAATTAGTATAGATGAAGTTAACTGATGAATAGTCTTCAAATTTCTTGCCTTTTCTAGCAAGGTGTTTAGCAGCTACTACATGAGGCAACATGACTCTGTAAGAGTCTACGTTCTTTCGTAGATGTTTTGTGATTGTGAGATCATTTATTTTAACGGTTCCATTTATTACATGGTTGTAAACATTCTGTGTGAACACTTCAGCAACATGAGTTGCTCTATCAAGAACTTGTTCCTCGTTTCTGGCATCGAAAATTGTCTGAATCAACTTTTCTTGGAAGTTCTTAAAGAGGACTGGGCAGTCTCGTCGCCTCCTCTCTATGCCTCTATAATAAAGTTCACCGTTGGTCAACTTCCCATAGAAACGATTCATGGCTTCTATTCCCATGTGTGTCCTCTGATTCATAAACACTAGAAATTTGAAATGATGGTTAACAGTTATAGGCAGATTAGTTTCTTTTTCTATTGTTCTTGCTATTTCATCATAGTCTTCTTTCGTTGCGTCTAGTTTCTTGATGTATATCGCATCAGTGTTAAGGTACAAGACGTCAAAGCCTCGCATAAGACAGAGATTGCTTGTTTGAACCATAACCCTTCTAGAAAGGGTGTTTATCTCATTGAATACCGCTAAATTGTTGAAGCGGTTGGCGAAGCAACCACTGAAACCATAGATACATACTAGGATGCTCTTTAGAGCCTTCTGTCTCTGGTTACACCATGTATATTCTTTACTGTTCTTTGGATATCTTCTCCTCAAACGTTTGAAACGTAGTCGCCGATCAAGAACAGTCTTGACAACCTCTCCAAGGAATCCTTGTTTAGTCTTATCAACGTGATTTGGAGTAACAGTTTCATAACTGATATTATGTCTAGCTATAATGTTGGGAAACATTGATTCGAAATCAAGTTCAGCAACATTCTCGTGGAGGCCTAGAATTGGGCTGAAAAGTAGGCCTCCTTTGTCTTTCGAATTGATATCTTTGGCCATCATCGTAAACCAAGGATAACCTCGTCTCTTGGGTATGAGAATGTCTTTTTTCATTGCTTCGAAGCTTTGACGAGCATCAATTGTCTTGCCTGCAGGCCATTTAGCTGAGAATGTAGGAGGAGCCAAAGTGAATCTGGATAATTCAGTTATTCCAGCAAGGCCATATTCAATAAAATCGTCAAGATCTATTGCCGCTCTGCCTCTGACATTGTCTTCTGCTTTCTGAACAATATGTCTGTTAGTTTGTATACGACCAAATTGGATAGGTAATGATAAGGCATCAGCTCGTTCAAGGATATATTCTAGCATCTCTTCGCATTTGTTCGAAATTAGGAAGTCTGGGTCTATTTCTTTGATGCGCGATGAGAAAGTTGTAAGGATGTTGGCCTCGCATCCTTCAAGCGTTTCTACTTCATTTTCATCGTTTTTCAAGATTATTTTATTTATTGGGTCGCAGCTCGGATTTGGGGTGATTTTCTTGCTCCGCATATTGGTTTCGAAGAGCAATGTTGAAAATGGAGGTGGGGCAGTATCCTCGAAATCATTAATGACCTTTGAGTCTAAAAGCTTCAGTTTTTGGTCCCATTTCATCTCAACCTTACTTGTTGGTGCAAAAATCTGTGTGAAGAGATATCTTTGAAAATGATAGATGTCGGTGTTGAACCACGACTTGGCAACATTTAACTTATCAATGTCTGATTTTACACGTCTGAAACTGGAAGTGTCGCAAGCTACAATTCGAATAACTTTCGACTTCGCCGTGGATAAAATGGACACATATTTCTCTTCAACTACCGCATTTGAGATTAAAGGGTGGGTTGATATTGTTTTTACAATTTCATGGGGGTCAAGTCCATCTTTAAGTTCTATGTAAAAACTTGGTTGATAATAATCGGTTAGGAGAACTATCTCACCATTATCTAATTTTACCCAAATATTGGCGGAGTCATCTATATGAAGGTCTAAAATCCATCCGACGCCTTTCAAGTATAGAGACTCCTCTGCTTGTGTAGTATTTTGAGGATGAATCAGATGTTTATCTTGCAACGTATTGTTGGAGGGAGGGGCGCCTCCAGTTGCTCAACTCATCAGCTACAGGTTAGCGCGCTCGATGCCTTCATCCTCTGGACAAAAAACAGATTAGCTGCAGTAACTCTGCATTGTCAGAGTCTTGCAGCCAAGGTCTAGGCAACGCACGCTTGTCTGGTATTGGAGGAGACAAAAAAAACTCCTCTACGCTTGAAGTCTACTTCGTCTCAGGATGTACTGGATATAATCTAGTACTGTGGCATGCCGCCGCCTTGGGGCATTGGAGGCGCCTTAGCAGACGCGATTACGTCATCAATTCGTAATATCATAGACGCGGCTTCTACAGCACTCTTGATTGCCTGCACTTTTACGCTTAGTGGTTCGATCACGCCTTCCTTCATCATGTCTGTGACTTTACCTGTATAGGCGTTCACTCCCATCCATCTTCCCTTTGTTTTCTCGTGAGCCGAGCGAATCTCTACAAGCATGTCGATGATGTTGAGTCCAGCATTTTCCGCCAATGTTGTAGGAATTACCTCCAGCGAGTTTGCGAATCGCTCAATTGCCAGCTGCTCTCTTCCACCAATCTTTGTAGCATAGGTGCGAAGTTTCTGGGAGACTTCCTCCTCAATCGAGCCTCCTCCTGCAACGATATTGTTGTCTTTGACGATGTCCTTTATCACGAATAGAGCGTCGTGTAGTGAACGCTCGATTTCGTCTAGAAGTCTTTCAGAGCTAGCTCGAATGATTATCGAGACAGCTTTTGGATTCTTGCAACCTTCGATGAAGACCATTTTGTCTTCGCCAATCTTACGCTCTTCGACCATCTTCGCTGTACCCAGTTCACTAGCGGTGAGATCAGTAAGTGTAGTGACAATCCGTGCTCCCGTAGCTTTCTCAAGTTTCTGCATGTCCGAAGCTTTGATACGTCTAACCGCCAAGATTCCAGCTTTTGCTAGGAAATGCTGGGCTACATCGTCGATCCCTGTTTGGCATAGAACTACATTGGCTCCCGTCTTAGCAAGACGACCAACCATTTCTTGGAGCATACTCGACTCTTCATCCAAGAAACTTTTCATTTGTAGTGGGTTGTGAATTCGGATCTCTGCGTCCATCTGAGTCTTCTCAATCTCCAGCGCGAAGTCGAGAAGTGCAATACGTGCGTCCTTGACCGTCTTCGGCATGTCTGGGTGAACAGCTTCTTTGTCAATTATGATGCCTTGGATGAGGTGAGTATCCATTAGACTCTTTCCAGTTTTCTTCACAATCTGAATATCGTCTATGTCAGCAGCAAAGCCGTTGCCTTTCTTCTCTGCAACTTGCATCACTGCGTCAATTGCAATGTCTGAGAAATAATCGCGCGAACCACCTATTACTTTGCCTCTCATTGATGTCATAGCAATCTTCTTCATCGTTTTGCGGTCGCTCGTATCGACTGGTACCGCCAGTTCTCTAAGAATTCGTAAGGCTTCTTGTTCCGCTTTTCTGTAACCACTCACAATTAATGTTGGATGGATTCCTTTGTCAAGGAGTTCACCAGCACTCTTGAGCAATTCTCCAGCTAATATAACGGCGGTTGTCGTCCCATCTCCGACTTCGTCATCTTGAGCTTTGGATACTTCCACTATCATCTTGGCAGCGGGATGTTGGACATCTATCTCTTTGAGAATCTCGTGTCCATCATTGGAAATGGTCGCGTCGCCAAGAGAGCTTACGAGCATCTTGTCCATTCCACGCGGACCTAGAGTTGCTTTTACCACATCAGCAACAATTGTTGCTGCTTGAATATTGGCAGTCTGAACGTCTTTACCCGTTGTTCTAGTGCTGCCTTCTCTGAGTATGAGGATCCTCTGTCCTGCCATTGATTGTTGACTCATTTGTCATTCCACACTTATTATCTTCATAGAACTATGTTTCATGGGGAATAATCATAGGGTGCCTTCTAAGTCTTTCCTGTTCAGATGGCGCGCATGCTAGAAAAGGGAATGACCCCTCCCCCCGCAGGGTACGTTCGTTATAAAATAGTTAGGTTTGAAATTGGATTTGACGTCTTGGTGAAACGGGCCGCAACTTGGTTATTCTGATACCCCTCCTCACCAAGAGCTTACGCGGCCCATCCAAGACTCTCGGAAATTCATTGAGAAAGCGTGCACTGAGAGACAAAAAGTAATTATATTGTCCACATATTTGGCAGGAGTGTGGGGGAGTCCCAATCCCTCTTTTCTCCGTTTCAACTTTCCCCTATTCTCTGGAAGCCGGACTTTTCTTCTGTCTCAGCTCGAATGTTGATTCAGTATCAACGGAGCGTCTTTTTGGCGGATTTTTCTGCTTGACTTTGGTCGCGCAGTTGATTGGTTTTTTCCTGTTTCCTAACAACAGGATGAGCCGCTAGGACTTTCCTATGAGGAACTATTTGATCCTCTTACCAGATTCTAGACGAACACTCCTATCATTAGCATATCGAATTGGACTCTTTAGATTTGTGAATTTCAAATCACAAAATCATTTCTATAATATCAGTGAGTATTTGCCCAGTCCGACCTAGCGCGCGCTTCCTCAATGTATTCTGAACGTTCACAAAGGTTTTCTAGGAGCCCCTAGTTCTCTCATCTGCTATAACCTAGCAGAGCAAACAGGAAGATCTGTACATGGAGGATTCTGATGCAGGAATTGTTAGTGCCCGAGGTGCATCCTATCTTCTCTTCCAAGGCCTAGTGACGAATCTAGCAAACGTCGTGTATTTTGCATTTGCTGCAAGACTTCTTCCAACCCTTGCTGATGTTGGTAGAGTTTCTACACTGGCTTTGCTTGTCGTACTCTTCACAACTGCTGGGAGCTTGGCTATTCCAGCCGCCGTCACTAAATTCATCTCATACCTTGGTATGGGAAAATATAGGGATGTTAATGGCGTCTTCAAACTCAATCTCAAGGCCGGAACTCTCCTATCTCTTCTTGCAGCAGCTGCCTGCTTCATTAGCTCTGGGCCAATCGCATCATATCTACTAGGTAGCGAAGACTACACTATCCTACTGCAATTGCTTTCACTAGATGTTTTTCTAAGCACTCTCTATCCTTTCTTCATAGCTTCTCTTCAAGGTATCCAGAGATTTGGAGACATCGCGAAGGTCGGAATAGTAACGGCCCTGATCAGGAATACTGTAGCCATCTTCGGACTGATTTCAGGCCACGGTATGTTCGGAGTAATTGCAGGATGGACTCTTGGCGACGTGTCTGCAGCATTGTATGCTCTATTCCTATCTGCCAGAGCATTCACAGGAGAGGTCAATAGACAAGATTTGAAACCGCTGATGAGCTTCTCGTTTCCATTGTATGTGTCACAACTCTTAACATATGCGATAGGAACCGTTGACCGGTATCTTGTCGTCATCCTCGCTAGTCAAGCAGCTCTTGGAATCTACAATCCTGCAGTAGCTGCGACCGGAGTTCTCGCCTTGGTCACAACATCAATTGGCAATGTATTGTTCCCAATGATGTCCAAGAGGCGCGGTACATCAGGAAATGAATCTTTGAAAGATGTATCGAAGGTCGCTTCCAAATATGTTTTCTTGGCATACGTTCCTATGGCTCTTGGAATGGCTGCCACTGCTGAGCCTACAATGATTTTCTTTGTCGGAGAACAGTTCTCAGCGGGAGCGCTTCCTCTAGCAATCCTAGCAGTGGCTGCTGCCTGTTCAGGGGCAACGATTATCATAAACAATATCCTTCTCGCAGAAGGAAGAACATCCGTTTTCACTTTTGCCAGCCTTATCTCTCTGGTTGCTGATGTTGCTTTATCTTTCCTCTTGATTGGGTCACTAGGATCAGTTGGCGCTGCCCTGGCGCGGTCTTCAACAATCATTATTTCGCTTGTTTTTCCTCTGTTGTTTCTTGGTGAACCTGCACAGAAGTATCTGGATAGTCGTGTTTTTGCAAAAGCGCTCCTTGCATCATGTGTTATGGCTCTTGCTGTTTGGGGAATAGAATCCATACGGATGAGTAAGTATCTCCTTCCAGTCTACGTAGGTGTTGGACTTCTTGTCTACATGGGCATGATCAAAATTCTGAAAGTAGTCAGCAAAGAAGACTTCAACTTTGCCAGAGCCTTTGTACCACAGAAGATGAAACGCATCATCAATCTTGCTGAGAGAGTGCTTGTCTGACATTAGCAGTAGTCACCCAAGCAAAAAACACAGAATACGGTGCTCGCCAATGCAGGAAGAGTTATTAGATGATGGAACTCCGCTATATCGTAGGTAATGAGTTACTTCGGAGGAGTTGTAAAAGATGGGGATGTTCAGTGCTCCAGGGGCTTATGATAGAGCAATCACCATGTTTTCACCTGAAGGCCGGATATTTCAGGTCGAGTACGCGCTTGAGACAGTGAAGAGAGGCGCCACTGTTCTGGGGATAGCTTGTGATGGAGGAGTTGTATTAGCTGCAGAGGAGAGGCCATCTTCCAGACTGCAAGACCCGAACTTCGCTTCAAAGATATTTGAGGTCGACGTACATGTGGGAGCCGCAATTGCCGGACTGAGTTCTGATGCCAGAGTGCTACTAAACAGGGCCAGAATTCAAGCGCAGAGCAATCGACTAACCTACGATGAACCCATTGATGTAGATGCTCTAACCAGAGAAATTGGCGATACAATGCAGCTCTATACTCAAAATGGGGGTGTAAGGCCTTTTGGTCTGAGCATAATCTTCGCGGGTGTTGACAAACGAGGGCCTCAAGTATTGCAGGTTGACCCAAGCGGAGCTTACTGGAAATACAAGGCCGTTGCGATAGGCGCCGGTTCTGATGCTGTGAGAGAAATTCTTGAGAAGGAATACAGATCCAACTATACGACAGAGGAAGCCGTAGAAATCGCAGTCAGATCACTTTACCGGACGGCTGAGGCAGGAATCACTGCGGAAAACATTAAGGTAGCAACAATAGAGACGGACAAGAAGTCATTTCAATTGGTACCCGTTGAGCACATTAGAAAACTAGTAGAGTCTATGAAAAGCTAGACGCACAGGAATGGGCTTTTTTTTCCATCCTACCATTTAGCGCGCCCGCGCCTGACATAGGTGTGCCGTCTTATATCTCCAAATGATTTGGAGGAACCAGAAACGCCGAGGCTTTTAAGTACCTTGGCCGATGTTTCTGAAGTGGGAATAGTAGATGATTGCTGGCGTTATCGTTCAGGAACTAGTGAAAAATGTTGATGAACGAGGC
>JBGOZA010000041.1:0-8191 GCA_041480025.1 Bathyarchaeia archaeon
CCTTTCCTCCCCAGCACCGACCATGAATCATTTCCTTCCTGAAGAACGCTCTTTTCTTCCTGCCAGGCGCAGCACCTTGATATGGTCTGCCAAATATGCGTCTTGCACATGTTGATAGGGTCTATTTCATCGACCGATATCACTGATTTGGAGTTCTACTTCTGAGCCATTTCTCGGTGCCGGACTAGTGAACAGTAGTTCACAAGGCTTATCGAATTCTGTTGTCAGGTTACATTCTGTTGTGAAAGGCATATGTCCGAATACAAATCGTTAAGAATGCCCTCTCCTGACCAGCCAGGGCTAAATCCCACCTCTGAGCCAGAAGAAACAGTTCCCGCTTCTCAAGCTTTGAAGTCGGATGTTGTAAGAATGAGGATTATCGATTTTCAGGCTGCCAAAGCAGGCTCAATGGAGTATGTCCTCGAAGATGAGACCTCTGTAAGACTCACTCCTCAACTTAGTCAGGTGCTTGCTCAAGTAGACGATGAGGGGAACATCATGCTTGGATCAAACGGGATGCCTATTTTCACATTCAGCTTCGATATGCAAACACAGGTGATACCTAGGAACCGGACTGTATACGTTCCTCGACAACATCAAGCAAATGGGAAAACATCATCAACAATAATGCTCTAGTATATGTAGACTAAGGCATTGTCTGAATCTGAGTTCTGCGCATCCTAGCGCAGTCTCTTTTTTGTCTCAAGGTACTCTTTCGCAAGTTGCAGATACTCTTGAGCATTCTTCTCAATATATTCCCGCTGTTCATCGCTTATGTGCCCTGTGGCCCTACCAGGAATTCCTAGGACCACATTCTTAGATACAATGAAAGTGTTCTGGGTGACTACGGCTCCAGCACCAACTATGACCCAGTCTTCAATACTTGCTCCATCCATAACTACGGAACCCATTCCGATCACCACATTATTTCCGATCTTGCAGCCGTGCAGTATCGCTCCATGGCCTACAGAAACATTATCCCCTACCACGACGGCCTTTCCGGTTTCAGCATGCATTACAACATTGTCTTGAATGTTGACGTTTCTCCCAATTCTGATTACTCCGCTATCTCCTCTTAGGACAGCATTAGGCCAGATACTACTTCCAGCTCCTATTATTACATCACCAATGATTGTTGCACTATCATCAACAACTACTGTCGGATCGATTCTTGGTCTCCTATGATTCAGCTCATAAACAGGCATTATTCTTCACCCAGACCCTCAGGCCAATCTTGTTACGATAGTTAACCCCCTTAAGACTGTTTACGGGCGTGTTTACCAGAACATAGCTTATTGAAGACACTAATGCACCAAGAACCCATTGATTGATAAGCATCCTTTGCAATCTCGAGTCTGGTCCAGACATTAAGAATAGATCCAAGAGGGGTCCAAGAACGCCAAGCAGGGAAATCACTCGTACGAACGCCATGATAATCTGGCTCTCAGCTGTTGCATTGATTGTTCTGGGTTTCATCACAACATATTATATCAATGCAATCGCCGGATTCGCCTTGTTCCTCATCGGGATGGGTGTAGGAGCATACAACAGTCTCGCATTCAAAATCAAGGGACCCGAAACAAATACTATAGAAGTCGATAAGACTGACAAGCCAGCCCAAGATCATAACAATAGACCCGAGCCTATTCCTGTATATCCCAAGTCTAAAACAACAGTTGCCGTTTGCCCGAACTGCAAATCAGATATTCCAAATAGCGTTAGCTTCTGTCCATTCTGTGGAAGAAATCTCCAAGTAAAGGAAGACGCACCTACACAGACTGCCTGCTCTAACTGTAGAATGCCAATACCTGCTGATGCGAAATTCTGTCCCTTCTGCGCAACAGAAGTCCACAAGACTTGATGAGCGCGCTATAGGCGTTACCAACCGCATTGATCAAGTCTACAAACGCGCGTGATCTTGTCGGCAATGAGCAACTGATAAGACATGGGTTGCGAAACCAGTTCAGAACCCTTAAATCTGAACACAAAAAGATAACGGTGAGTCATACGTGAGGATAACCGATGTCAGGAACTTTCTTGGCAATACACGATATCATGCTTCCAGTCCTAGCGTTCATCTCTCTTCTTCTCGCATTTCTCTATGTCTACTTTGACAGCAGAGAAAGCATAGCCGCCCCGTCAAACGAGTGAATCCAAGATTAAGTCTTGGTTCTGGAAAAGTTCTTACTGGACTCACTGGTAAACTTGAAGTTATCATGGCAGGTAATGTCTTCAACCTTTTGTCTAAGCCACTGCGGCAACAGATAGAATCAAACGGTTGGACAAACCCAACTAAGATTCAGGAAATAGCTTTCCCAGAAATCCTGAAAGGTGAGAACGTTCTACTCATAGCTCCAACTGGAACGGGAAAGACTGAAGCCGCTGTTCTACCTGTTCTCGAATTACTTCTACGGAAGAGAAGTCAAGAACGTGCGCAAGGCATAAGTATTCTCTACATTACGCCTCTGAGAGCTCTGAATCGCGACATATTTAGGCGTCTTATCGAAGTTGGGGAGCGGCTCGACATAAGGATCGAGGTTAGGCATGGAGACACAAGCAAGCAAGCTCGAAGGCTTCAGGCCCTAAAACCCCCTGATATGTTGATAACAACTCCCGAGACTTTCCAAGCCATAATGCCTGGCACAAGGATGCGAAGGCATCTGCAAGGAACTCGTTGGATAATAATCGATGAAATACATGAACTCATAACCGACGAAAGAGGAGCCCAACTATCCATAGGATTAGAACGTTTGGAAGAGATAACCGGCACAAAGTATCAGCGAATAGGCCTGTCGGCCACCGTTGGGAATGAAGATCAAGTCGGTCAATTTCTGGTAGGCACGAACAATACAGTGAGAGTTCTACGAACGGTAGAGACAAAAGATATCGAGGTAACAGTTGAAAGCCCCTCTTCACAGCCCGAAGATGAGAGACTTGCTCAAGACCTCATGATCTCCTCTTCCAGCGTCGCCCGAATAAAGAGGATTATTGAACTGGTAAACTCGCATCAGTCCGTTCTCATTTTCACAAATACTCGGGAACACGCAGAAACACTCTCATCACGGATACTAGCCCTACAACCAGACGCAAGAATAGGTATTCACCACGGGTCATTATCTAAAGAAGTAAGGATGGAGACTGAAAATGAGCTAAAGGACGGGAGACTCAAGGCCGTAGTCTGTACGTCCTCACTTGAACTGGGTATTGATGTGGGTGACATAGATTTTGTAATTCAGTACATGTCTCCAAGGCAGGTAACTAAACTCGTGCAGAGAATTGGCCGAAGTGGTCATATCGTTGGTGGCAAGTCACTAGGTACAATTCTTGCCTCTTGGCCGGATGATATCGTGGAATCCGCGGTTATCTCAAAGTTCGCTGAAGAAGGTGTTCTTGAGGAAACAGCCCTCCACAGCAACGCCTTGGATGTGATGGCCCATCAGGTGGCTGGACTGGCCTTGGAATGGGGCAGAGTACATATCGACGATGTGATGCGTGTTATTGCTAGAGCTTGGCTCTTCAGGGACGTTTCTAGGAACGATCTTCTTGACATATGCAGGCAACTCGAACAACGACGAATCATATGGTTCACCGATGATGATATGATAAGGAGGCGGTTTCCAAACATCTTCGACTACTACTATGGAAACCTTTCAATGATTACTGACGTTAGACACTACGACGTTGTTGATTATCTGAACAAACGCAGAATTGGAACATTGGATCAGGAATTCATTGCCAGAAATGGAAAGTCGGGTCAAGAATTCGTCATTTTCGGGCATACTTGGAGAATTCTTTCAGTTGATGATGATGAAAGCCTTGTCCAGGTGGAACCAGTCTCTCAAGCGTTCGGTGCAATACCTGCTTGGGAAGGTGAACTAATTCCTGTGTCTTATGAGGTCGCTCAGCGGGTTGGCCTAATCAGATCTCAGATATCCGAAAAACTGGAGAATGGTGAAGAGCCAGTCGATTCTCTCATACTCTACCGCCTAACGAAAGAGGCCGCTGAGAAAGTCGTAGACTTGATCAAGCGACAATCCGAAGGCAACTTCCCGATCCCGACCGATAAGAGAATAGTGATAGAGAGCTATGAGAACTATGTTGTTATCCATAGCTGCCTAGGCAGCTTGATAAACGAGGTGCTTGGAAAAGCTCTAGCCTCAATTCTTAGCGGCCGATTCGGCATAAATGTGGGTACACAATCTGACCCATACAGAATTGTCTTCATTGCATCCATCTACATAGATCCAGAGACTGTCAGAAAAGATCTGGCTGCCCTACAGCCTGAAGAAATTGATTCCCTACTGGAAGCCACGCTAAGTGATACAAGTCTCCTCTCTTGGAGGCTATGGAACGTAGCTAAGCGTTTCGGAATAGTCGAAAGAAAGGCTGAGTTCAGTTCAAGCCGAGGACGAATTCTAGCAAATGCCATGCAAGGAACCCCTGTGTACAGAGAAGCTCTGCGGGAAATATATGTCGAGAAGATGGATGTAGCGAACACAAAGAGAGTTCTATCTTCTATTCAGAAAGGCGAGCTGGAAATCGTTAGTCTGAAACGCAGAAAAGAATATTCTCCTTTGGCTTTGCCAATCCTTGACAGAATCGCTCCTCAAGATGTTCTAAGACCCGTTGTTCCGACCCAAGTGATTATGGACGCAGTGAAAGAGCGGCTGAACGCTGGGCAGACCCGATTAGTGTGTCTTTACAAGGGAGATTATGACTCGGTCAGAAGCATAAGATCTCTGCCAGAGAAGATACGTTGCCCAAAATGTGGGTCAAGTCTTATCGCATCCACTTATCGAGGAGATGACAAGTTGTTGTCTGCAGTGAGGAAGAGAATCTCCAAGACGAAGACGTCGCCTGAAGAGAACAAGAGTTTCGAGACTGCATGGCTAAGTGCTAATCTAATCCAGAGCTATGGGAAAGAAGCTGCTCTGGTTATGGCTGGCAGGGGAGTCGGACCAACAACAGCTTCGCGTATCCTCCAAAGATTCCATAAGACAGAGAATGATCTCTACCTAGACATTCTGAGGGCTGAGCGGAACTATGTACGAACACGGATGTTCTGGGAACAGTAATGATCTCAGGCCGTGGCCACCATTTGCATATGTCCTTTTATTCAATGAAATCATTTTCTGCAACGCGCGTTCCATGATCTCGAACTTAGCGCGCTTCGGAATCTAGTAGTACTTCCTGGCCTTGGAGTCAGGGTCAAGCTGCAGTTCTACTGCTTCTATTCCCGATTCGGTAAGAATAACGAAGTCACTTGTGCGTTGCGATTTTTCACGGCAAACGTAGCCCTCTGCATGCAGTTCTCTGACTGCTTCCATGAGGAGTCTTTCCTCAGTCATGGAAAGATTGGCTTTCCAATAGTTCCTAAACCAGAAAGATAATATGCTGTGCAGACTGTTCGAGCGATCCTGCATACTCCCGTATTGTATCTCGTAAAGGACCTTCAGAAACATCTTCTTGAGCTCGCTCTTGGAATACAATCGTGCTGCGCGTCCATACCGATGTTGGTTTTGTCAACTCTCAGTAATATTCGTGCCGTAGAAGATGGTTTTATCAGTTATGAAGCCAGAATCTCTGAGAAATCCTTCGAGAAGATAATTCTTAGGAGAAGCGCCCCGGAGAATGTCTGAAGCGCGCGCTAAGATGGTTTCCAGACGCATTCTCTTCTCACGAATTCCCCGCTGAAAACGACGCCTTCTCTCATGAGAATAGCCTTCTTGACATCCAGATTACCACCATATCCTCCAAGTGAAAGTGAGGAGCTAATCACACGATGGCAGGGGACAAATGGTGCAAAAGGGTTAGATGCTTCAGCATTGCCAGCAGCTCGAGCTGCCTTAGGTTCGCCTGCCCCTTCTGCTACACCTTGGTACGTCGACACTTTCCCTTTCGGGATGATGAAAGTAACCCTCAGAGCTCTCCTAAAGAAGGGAGGAAGCCTTTCCCAAGCGAATTCAGGTGTAAATTCCGGATCTTTTCCTTCATATATCAGACTAATATTGTGGAGTATGCTTGATCCATACTTGTCCGCATTTGATTCAATGATACCTGTATCATCTGGAACTGAGTTTAGAATACTATTTGTCACATCTGCTTTTCCTTCGTTCGAGAAACCACAGGAAACGACGTGCCGCTGACCATCGAGGATGACTCCGCACCAGACTTCCCCTATCTTTTCCAAGCACATGACTGTCAATGTACTACAGTCCTCCAAGTCGGTTCGCATAGGTTATTTCGCGTAGGCTTCGACCAAATCCCGCGCGGTAACAATTCCTAATAGATCTACTGATCGCTGGTTTTCCTTCACCAGCAGTCGGCGTACATGTTTCTTTGACATCGTCATAGCGGCCTTGTGGACGCTACTCTTCAAAGGTATAGTCACAAGAGGATAAGACGCCACTTCACCAACTTTCGTTTCCAAAGACCGGCCTTCCGCCAAGAAGGTTGTTAGAAGGTCTCTCTCTGTGAATATTCCTGAATGTTGGCCTTGCCGATCCACAATAACACTTCCGATCCTCTGCTCCCCCATGATCCTCGCAGCCTCCGCTACAGAAGTAGATTCATCAACGGACGTCAAGTGACTAGTCATAATCTTGTCAATCCCCAACTCTGTCTCCGACGCGTCAGGGAGACTCTTGATCAGATCTGCAGCAGTTATTATTCCCACTAGCTTTCCATCCCGAAGCACAACAAGTCGTCCCTTCCTCTCTATCATAGTGCGTGCCGCTTCCTTGATTGTGGCAGTCGGCTTGACTGCAATCAGCGGAGACGACATTACATCCATTACCTTCGTCTTCGCGGGGTCCAGTCGTTTAGCCAGAACCTTGGTGAGAAGATCCCGCTCTGTTACTATGCCTTGTGGCCGGTCATTGTCAAGAATAACCAAGCTGCCGATGTGTTTCTCTCCCATGATCTTGGCTGCATCGGCCATAGTGGAACTAGCACTTATCGTTGCTACATCTTTGCTCATTATGTCTGAGACAAATGCATACTTCTTCATCTCTATGTAGGCTCTATCACTTATTGTCGGAAAATCCTTCCTTAACTCTCTCTGCTCAGTCACACACAAAACCCCCATATTCATAATTGTGGATTCTTCACTTAAGAGTTCACTGGTAAGAGCAGTAGCTGCGGTCTGATTACTTGTGTTTGCCCAATTTGCGGCATCTTCAACGAGTATAGTACTATTCTGTACAATGACTGACGTCCCGACTTGATTAGGAAGAATCAGAGGAGAATCTTGTGTAAACAGATCAGAGCGTCATTAAGCTTTGAACCAATCAAACATAAGGTATCGAATTTTACACGAGTTCTTGTTAGGTACGGCCAGAATGAAACGTTTTCGCACTGTCGTTGCTAGGCGACCCGCTCTAACTATTTCAGTGGATGAGACCAAGTCATCCGTTTTCATTACTGAGACCAAGAAAGGGGCATGATCTATTCCTGGCCCGTTGTCATAGACTGCGAAGTCGCAACCAAATTTTATTCCGGAAAGAACTACTTTCTTCTTCTCCCTGAGGTCTCTGTAGACTAAGTAGTCCAGCTCGAATCCTTTGCTAAGCTTTGCTATCTGTCTTTGTAACATCTTGGTTGACAGGTTTCGACCATTCGAATCTTTGACTACAATCTTCTGCTTCTCAAGCAGAAAGAGCCCTTCCAAAGGGTCCAGAACCAAGGGGGCTTCAAACCCATCTTGCTTTGGCTTGGAAACGCCGATAGGTTTGCCATAGTATCCTTCCGCATAGAGTTCTCTAGCTTCTGTTGCGTCCCATACGATGAGATGGTCCTCAAACAACTCGGCTGCGGGTAGTGGCAATATCTAAGCGCCTAGTGCTAGGATTCGGATGGAGTCAATTGCGTCTTCAGCTTTGTCAGACATATCTTCTAGAAGGCCTGCGAAAGACCATAGGAGTAGAGTTGTTCGCGTATCCATTTTCGATTCAAAGATCCTGAATTCCAAGTCTCTAAAGATTTCGTCGACAGCGTATTCAGCTATCTCAACATTTCTAGCAATATCAATTGCCTTCTGTCTGTTGTAACTCAG
Organism: Bathyarchaeia archaeon; assembly: GCA_041480025.1. Taxonomy (GTDB): domain Archaea; phylum Thermoproteota; class Bathyarchaeia; order RBG-16-48-13; genus JBGOZA01. The sequence goes on from JBGOZA010000041.1 coordinate 8,054, forward strand.
GCTCAAGATTGTTTCTCTCAGATTCGTGACCGTCTTGAGGACATTCTTGGCTAAACTAAGAAGAGCTTGCTTTGTTTCCTGATCCACCGGAACCTTATGTGCGGTTATGTAGATAACACGATATGCCGCGCCTTCACA
>JBGOZA010000042.1:0-8087 GCA_041480025.1 Bathyarchaeia archaeon
ATTGATGCTGTCTTCTTTGACTGTGACGGTGTCCTTATTGACGTGAGAAAATCATGCGATGCCGCCATTGTAAAGACAGTCAGGTTTCTAGCAAGAAAGATGTTGAGAATAGTTGTTCCACGAGAATTCTCATTGACACAAGCGATAGTTGGGTTCAGGAAGAGCGGAGGATTCAACAGTGATTGGAGCGTTTCATACGCTCTGCTCTTGGGTATATGCGCCTACTCTTCATCAAAGAAAGATGTACAAGAACCCTCTACTCAACTTCATTCGGCAGAAGAGCAGAGACCTATTGCAGAAGACCTGCCCGGGTCCAGTAAGTACTCAATCAATGACACATCGCGATGGAAACGTACAGGTGAAAAACTGCTACAACTAGGAAAGGATGCAGATTCGACAGGAATTGAATCCGTTATCAGAATTCTTGATGCAGAAGGTTACGGTGAATTCGTTGCTTCCACAAAGAAAGTGTTAGGTTATCCCGTGGAGTCAAGTGTGGTCGGAAGAGTATACGACGAACTATTCTATGGGAGTGAGTTGTTCCGTCTCAGATTCGGAGTTGATCCCAAGTTCAGCGATTCCAAGGGTCTAGTTGAAAAGGAGACTCCTCTGGTGAACCAGGAGACATTAGATCTACTTGAAAGACGTTTCAGTAGAAGAAAGCTAGGAATAATATCTGGACGAGACTATGTTTCAGCCTCAAGAACCCTAGGTTCCCTGATGAAGAATTTCGAACAAAACAATCTGATTTTTCTTATGGACGAGATTGACCACAGAACAACGGGACAAAACTATGTTCAACCATTGCTCAACAAACCGAACCCTGAGATAATCCTCAGAGCAGTCAACAACACTGGTTCTTTCAGACGATGCCTGTATGTGGGAGACTCAGCCGAAGACTTGATAATGGCGCAACGCGCAAACAGCATAGCACCCAAGTTCGCTTTTGCAGGAGTGTACAGTTCTGTGAACTTCAAGAACGAAATCCGTTCCTACTTCCTAACTGAGGGAGCGGACATGATCATACCTTCAGTGAATACTCTTCCTGAAGTGTTGAGAGAAATAGGAGAAATGGAAAAGTGAGAAAAGCAGAAGTCAACAGAGAGACGCGAGAAACTAAGATCAGAGTGAAGGTAAACATTGATGGAACAGGAGAGTCAGTCATCTCGACAGGCGTGGCTTTCTTCGATCATCTATTGCGTACATTGGCGGTACACAGCAGGATTGACTTGACTATTCAAGCCAAGGGAGACTTAAGGCACCACATTATGGAAGACGTTGGGCTGTGTCTAGGTCAGGCTCTGAGAGAAGCCTTGGGGGAACGGCAAGGGATACGTCGTTTCGGATACGCAATAGTTCCAATGGATGATGCAATGTCAATAGCAGCGGTTGATCTTGCGAGTAGACCCTATGCCAAGATCGAGTTGGGTGTGAGCTCGAACTATGTTGAGGACGTTAACAAGCAAGAGCTGCTTCACTTCCTCGAGACTCTCGGGACCTCTCTGTCTGCTACTGTCCATCTTCACGTCCAATGTGGAACCAACGATCATCACAAGATAGAGGCGGCGTTCAAAGCTCTCGCCCTTTCACTTAGACAAGCCACTTCTCTTTCAGACGATACGAAACTAGTTCCCAGTGCGAAAGGGTCCCTCTAGGCGGTACTCTGTTGAGGATTATTCCCGCTATAGATCTTAAGAGCGGACGTCTATCGCGTCTGTCCAAAGGCGACCCTGACACTGCCAAGTACTATGACGCATTAGGTGACCCAATTGAGGCTTCCGTCTACTGGGAGACAACTGGTGCAACTTTTCTACATGTGATTGACTTAGATGCTGCAATGGGAACCGGAGACAATAATCTCCTAGTCCGACGCATATTGGGAGCTGTTCATATCCCTGTCCAGGTTGGTGGAGGGATTAGGACACTCAAGAATGCTTCGGAGATTCTCGAAGCTGGGGCCTCACGGGTTATTCTGGGGACATTGGCTTTTGAAAAACTTGATGAACTAGACCATCTGCTATCAACCTTCAGTTCTGAACGTATAGTCATAGCGTTGGATTACTCTGAGGGAAAAGTGCTTACAGAGGGATGGAAGAAACATACAGAGATACCAGTCATTGAGGCCATAGAACGCTTCAGACAGAAGGGTGTATGTAGGTTTCTCCTCACTGCTACAGGACGTGACGGACTTATGGTTGGTCCCGACGTAGATACTCTCTCCAGATCCAGTAGGATCTCTGGAATCCACATAATTGCTGCTGGAGGCATCGGAAGGCTTAGTGACCTTGAAGAATTGATGAGCATAGGTGTGGAAGAAGTTGTTGTCGGGAAAGCACTTTATGAGGGGCGTTTCACTCTTGCAGAGGCCATTGCTAGATTCAGACAACAATAATCTTTACCAAGGCGTTCGAACTACTGTGCACTTCAGTAATAGGGCTCGCACGGCCGGGAAGATGGATTTGAGAGGTGTGGCTAAAGCATGGTAGATGTGAGTGTTTCTCAACTCAAATTTGACCCAAAGACAGCACTAATTCCGGTTGTAACACAAGATTGGAAGACTAAAGATATTCTTATGCTTGCATATGCGAATGAAGAAGCCTTGAAGAAAACAATCGAGACCGGGTATGCGCATTACTGGAGCAGGTCCAGACGTAGATTGTGGAGAAAAGGAGAGACTTCCGGAAACAGTCAGATTGTCAAGACCATACTTGTAGATTGTGATTTTGACGCGATTCTGTATCTTGTAGATCAGAAGGGGCCAGCTTGTCACACAGGCGAGAAATCCTGCTTCCACAACGGGTTTTCAAGGACACAAAAAGCGTTGATGTGAAACCGGCGCTACCTTTCATACAAAAGCGCGCACGTTCATGATTTGTGCGTTCTACTCGAAATGACTTTGGATAGAACCGTAAACAAATAGGTAAATCGGGATCGGATCGTCCTCCAGTTATTACAAGACTTTGATCTCGACCAGATCTTCTGCATAGCCTTCAAATTGCTCGAGGAAGCTTTGCAATTGACAAATAGAAACGAAAGGGACACCGCCATGAATGACTGTCGGGATTCTTGAGAGAATCAATACAACTGGAATCAATCTTAAGTCCTTCCCTACATGGCTGGGTAATTTACCAGATAGGCTTGGGAAGATACTTGCTAAACCTCTGGTTTTCTCTATCTGTACGTCAGCAATCTTTCTCAGCGCCGAAGGTTGCCAGCTCTTCTTCCACCTTTTGCATTCCACAGACAGCGACCAAGGCTGTCTCAAAGCTAGGATATCTATCTCGTTGCCTCTTCCTTGATGCCTGAACCTGAAATGCTTCTTCGTTCGGTAATTGTTCGCTTCCAACACTGTTTGAACTAAGTCTTCAAATTCCCTCCAGCCAGCAGCTCTGCAGACGGTTTCTACGCTTACTCCCTCCTCTAAACACTTCAGAACTAATTGCAGACGATTCTTCTCCGGAATTATGAAAGATCCATCCGAGCACATAACTAGGCCATCCCGATGAGCTTGACCCAACTCATCATGGATCCCATTGCTGAGTACCAGGTATGTTTCCGAAACTGCCTTCTCCGGCATCCATACTCCATTTGGAAGTCTCAGCAGAGCCAACAGAAATTGAGCGTTCAATGACATAGAAAGAGATGGCCTTAGAAATAAGAATCTCGCGAGTAGTTCAGTTTCCTAAGTTACTGGACTCTAGGCACATACAATTCACTCTGCTCCTGATTCTGCGGGCGGGCCTTTCTAGAAATCTGGTTCACAAGTCTTAGGTTCTGTTTTTGAGACATCGAGTCTGGAAAGTGGATATGACAAAGAAGATAGGCTACAGGACGAGTCTACCCAGGTACAGTGAAGTTCTTAGACAGCTAAGCCTCCTCGATGAAGAACATTCAGGAAGAGTTGCGATCATACGAGACATATTGAATGTCAGCAACGATGAGCTAGAAGAGACTTTGAGATTTCTTGAGTGTATTGGTGCTATTAGAAGGCAGAAGAATCGATGCCTGATTACGAATTATGGTAAGACAGTTTTAACCAGAATAGATCCAGATTCTGCCCCTGAAAACTCATCAGGAATCTGAGCAAGACACAGAAGTTCTGTGCAGTATGATGCTCTTCTGGAATAAGCCACATGTCTCTTCGTGGAATTCAACATTTAATGCCTTATTCTCGCTAATCAGGATGCTGTGATGTCTACATATCCGTGTTGAGATCTAGCTCTGAGAACATTTCTTTCTTGGCTTTGCATATTGGGCAGACATAAGGTGGTTCTTCTCGGAATGCCACGTAGCCACATTGCCTGCAATACCATAGCCTCATCTTGACGGCGAGAGAACTAGTTGTGGGTGGGGGAACGTTACCAGTAGCTCCAAGGGGGCTTCCTGTTGAAGGCCCATAGGCTCTGACTATTTTCTCGGTGGGTCGACGTTCAGGTATAGGATTGACTGAACTCTTTCCTTCGTATATTTCCCTACTAACGTAGAGGGCACAATAGCAGGCTCCAAATTCTTGAACGTCAGGATCTCTGTAGTCACAAGGACACAGAATGTCTCTGTCGGACTCGAATTTTCCTGAGGCCAGCCTGCATGGGCACGACAGATAGCCATAGCGCTCCTCATTGGTTTTCAAACCCTCTAGCAGGGCTTGTACAAACGCGCGGTCCGGGTTCAAGTAACAACCATTTGTTCTAGCTTCAACCTCTGCTCGTTGACGGAGTTTTTCTAGAGTGCTCAGATCCCAATTGCCTCCAGTATATCTTCCTTCCGGAAGCCGTTGATCAGTTTCCTGTCATCAATTATAACTGCGGGATAACTCAATCTCCCCCCTTTTTCGATAATGTCAAGTCTTATCTTTTCCTTGTCGCCGTCGCTACATTGGTCGACGTTGACGTATTCATATTCAACATTGTTATCAACAAGAAACTTCTTGGTTAAGTTGCACCATACACATGTGCTAAGAGCATATACCAGAACCTTGTGCCGATTGTTTTTCCCGCTCACTTTGATAGGGTCCATGTTAGTTTCTTGTTTAAACACTCATGTGTTTAATATAAGTTTTTAGATTCATCAATAAAATATGACATCCTGTATTATTGTTGATAAGTATTTATACTGTCAGGATGATTTATTATGTATAACATGATGGGGTGACCATGGTTTGGATAATTTTGATTTGATAGCTCTTGGAACTGGGTCATCTATGAATATTGTGGAAACTATGTTACAGACTAATCCTAAAATGAGCGTAGCGGTTATAGACAAGGATGAACCCGGGGGAATATGTCTTACAAGAGGCTGTATACCATCAAAGATAATGCTTTATCCGGCCGAATTAGTCAGAAATATAGAGAGAGGAGAACAATTCGGAATAGACTTAGATATAAAGAAAATCGATTTTGAAAAAATCATGGGAAGGATGCGGTCCATCATACAGGAGGATATTGAATCTATACGTAATGGTCTATTGAGTACAAAGCAAATAAAATATTACAATTCCGAAGCTGAGTTCGTTGCTCCATACATACTAAAAGTTGGAGGGGATTTGATAACTTCAAAAAAGATTCTTCTTTGTATAGGTTCTAGGCCAGCAATCCCAACGATAAGAGGCTTGGACAAAGTCAAGTATCTTACTAGCGACTCAGTGATTAGGATGAGTCTTCTCCCAAAGAGCATCAATGTTATTGGAGGCGGCTATATTGCTGCGGAATACGGTCATTTCTTTTCTTCAATGGGATCCAGAGTGACAATAGTTGGCAGAAATCCACAATTTCTCCCTGAAGAGGAGCCCGAGATATCATCGTTGGCGAAGAGAGAATTGGGCAAGCACATGAACATAATTACGAATCACGAAGTCACGGATGTTGGAGAAACCTCAGATGGCAGCAAGAAAATAGTTGCGGCAAATAGGTCAGATGGTGAAAAAGTAGAGTTTGTCTCAGACCAGATCTTAGTTGCCACAGGGAGAAATTCAAACGCTGATATCATAAACGCTCAGAAAGGTGGCGTACAGACGGACAATGATGGATGGATAATCGTAGATAACTACATGGAGACTTCTCAACCCAACATATGGGCTTTTGGAGATGCCACTGGCAAATATCAGTTCAAGCATGTAGCAAATTATGAATCAAAGATTGTGTATGACAACGCAGTCTTGAACAGAAAGACCAGAATGGATTATCATGCGGTACCTCATGCTGTCTTCACGTATCCTGAAATCGCAGCTGTAGGACTGAAAGAAAGAGAAGCCATAGACAAGTACGGAAACAATGTGTTGATTGGCATCCACAGGTATCAAGATACTGCCAAAGGAGAGGCGATGGCGCTGAGCAACTATTTCGTTAAAGTCATCGTTGATAGAGCAAGTATGAAGATTCTAGGTGCACACATAATTGGTCCTTACGCTTCGATTCTGATCCAGGAGATAATCAATCTCATGTACACTGAAGAAGAAACCCTTTGGCCTATCATGAAAGGGATGCACATACATCCTTCCCTTAGCGAGGTTGTAGACAAGGCTTTCCGCTCTCTCATGACTCCGGATCAATACCATCATCTCATCGAGCATCACTATAGTATCTAAACACGATGAATTTGCCAAGAGCGATCGTTTGTGCCAGTTTTTTCCAGTTGGAAATTGCTTATGTTGAATAACGGGCAAGCAACTCGTACTCAAATTCAAACAACCCTCCACTTTTTCGAACACCTATCCACGTCAATGCGAGATTGTCTGGACAAGGACTCAGCGCGCGCTTGTTTTGTCAAACGTATGTATCTCAACTAACCATTGCTGAAAGATACCTAAGGCCTATATGGCTGCGTTCATGCCGGACAAGGAATTGAGAAACAATATTTACAACTACAAGCGAGATAGCACCCACAAGAAAGTACTCGAAAACATTTGCAGTAGTGAGAACGTTTTCTGCATAGCTGTACAAAAGGAAGGCAAGGAAGAAGTCGAAGGCTGCCCCCGCGAGATCTCCTATGGATCTTCGAATGCTTTTCTGGATTGTCAGACGGAGACCAGCCAGCACTACCGACCATGCCCCTACAACATTGAAGAAGAAAGAAGCGGTCACAAGGAGGCTTACTGGAGGTTTAATGTAACGTTGAAGAGCAATCATATTCCCAAGATAGTTTGAGATAAGATGGAAATCAAACGGGTACATGAAGTATGTCACAGCAAGGGCTATCAGAACTACACCTGCTGAAATGCCGCCAAGATAGTCCGAGGCTACATGATAATGAGAGTCCGCTACTCTCTCAAGCCATGCTCCACAGCTCGAGCAATAAACTGCATCTTCTGTGTTCTGTTTGCCACATCTTTCACAGATGACCACAGATCTTCAACCTTAGGGTTGAGAAGAGTCTATTAAGCTAAGCTGTGAGAGTTTTCTTGTCTTCGAAATTCATAGGGCTTGATTTCTATAATGAATTGAAAGTGTCGACTTCGCAATAAGAGCTGTCAAAGAACGCGCATGCTCTGTCACTGCGATCGAGATAGAGATGGCGAAAGCTTGAACGTAAGATAGCATGCCGTCTATTGACAAGACTAATATGATAGGAAAGAATCCTGAATCTATAATACCGATGCCCTGTTCACAATTTATATTTCTGATGAACGTTAAGAGCGCACGCGAGTAGTTGGGGGAAGTGAAATGCCATCAGAGAAGATTCGCACTGCAGTTCCGCGTATATGGAAGTGTAAGAACTGCGGTTTTGTCAATCAAATCAACCTGAGGCGAAGGATAATCCGAGCGACATACATTTGCCTCAGCTGCAGAGAACAGGTATACGTCTATGACGCAAAAGGCGAATCGCAGTACTCAAGGGGTTCCGGTGTTCTGACTCCAGTTAGCCCAAGCATAAAGAAACAGTAGTTCAATCTCTTTCCAGCAGCCAGCGCTGAACACAGGACAGCTCAAAGTTTATTGAGTCAAGACCCGATAGACTATTCTCTGATAGGAATACTTATCCAACAAATGAGTTCAAGCAACCCATCAAACGCTCTCTCTCAATTCGACATCGAATAGTCCTGATGGTCAAAACGAGCCAGTTTGCTCCACATGTTGGAAATAACTACCAGC